>NZ_JAYWVC010000160.1:0-18302 GCF_036281785.1 Streptomyces chiangmaiensis
GTCTGCGGACGGGCTCCTCGAACTCGGCAGGGCCCCGAGCCGCTGGTGAACCGCGGTGCGTACCGATGGGTGACGCCGTGACAGTTTCCGGCAGGCGGACCCGGCGCGGGCCGAAGGAACAGACCGGCTACGACGCGGGGTTTCCCGAAGTGCTGCGAGAAGGGGCGGGCGGCTCGTTGCAGCGTCGCGTGCGGAGCTGCGATTCCTGCGTGAACGCCCCGGAGGACCGGAACTCGACGCCATGCTGGTCGCCAAGGAGAGCCTGGGCGTCCTGATGGCAGCCGATCAGGCCGTCGGCCTCTGCGACGAGGATTGGAGAACTGCGTCACCCCGGCGCGGCCCGAGTCGTGAACGGCACACCCTGGTACGCGCCACCGACCGGTCTCGGGATGTCGCGTATGGCTTCGGCCCGCTCGGCACTGTGCGGGAGACACTCCATCTGGAGGGGATCATCCGAGGTCGCCCCGCCGCGGTCGGTCGAGGTTATGGCCGCCATCGGCATCTCCTATGGACGGCAGAAATCTTCGGCCTGCACCGTGCGCTTGTCCTGGACGTCGCCTCGAGCACGAGGTGACGTCCAGCCAGGGAAGCGGCATCGCCCTCTCCTGGGAGAAAGCCTCTAGGGAAGCGAAGGATTGGCCGATGAGTTCTACCTACCTTGCCGGGAGCGTCGCACTGGTGACCGGCGCCACCAGCGGCATCGGTGCGGCCACTGCGGTGAAGCTGGCCGAGCGGGGCGCGCATGTACTGGTCGCCGGCCGGGATCGGGCGCGGGGCGAGGCGGTGGTCGGCGCCATTCGCAGTCGCGGCGGCACGGCGGACTTCGTCGCCGCGGATCTGCGGGACGCCGCGTCCGTGCGGAAGCTGGCGCGCGAGGCCGAAGAGCTGGGCAGGGGACGGGTGGACGTCCTGGTGAACAATGCCGGGATCTACCCGTTCGGTCCGACGGAGCAGACGGACGAAAGCGAGGTGGACGCTGTCTACGCGCTGAACGTCAAGGCTCCGTTCTACCTGGTGGCCGAGCTTGCTCCGGCGATGGCGGAGCGTGGCTACGGGGCGATCATCAACGTGGGCACCATGGTCGCCGAGTACGGGGCGCCGGGGATGGCTCTGTACGGGTCGAGCAAGGCGGCGCTGAATCTGCTGACCAAGGCGTGGGCGGCCGAGTACGGTCCGCGCGGTGTCCGGGTCAACGCCGTCGAGCCGGGGCCGACCCGGACGGAGGGCACGGCCGGCATGGGTGAGGACCTGAACGCTCTGGCCGCGCAGGCGCCCGCCGGGCGGCCCGGGGAGCCCGAGGAGATCGCCGAGGCCATCGCCTTCCTGGCCGGCGACGGGGCGAGCTTCGTACACGGCGCGGTGCTGCCGGTCGACGGCGGCCGCGTGGCGGTCTGACACCGTACCGGTCTCGGCGTGGTGCGGGCCGATCATGCGGTCGGCCGGCACCACGCCGGCGCAGCGGATCGGGCCGGGTGCGAACGGTCGTCGCTGCGGAGTAGGGGACGCAAGCGTCGCCCGCCAGGGCCGCTTCACCCGGCCGGGCATGTTCCGCCTGCAGGCTGTGGTCTTCCTGCGGCCCTCGGGTGCTCCGGCCGAAGCCCGCGAAAGACGTGGTCACGCGTCCTCGGCGCCGCCCTGACCGTTCGCCGGGTCGATGACCGGCTGCCGGGGCAGAAACGTGCCGTGCTTCAGCGCGAGCACGGTCCGGCCGGCCAGCACCATCGTCGCCGCGGTCACCGCGGTGGCCAGCAGCCAGGTCAGCTCGTCACATGGCTGACGTGGGCCCCCGCCAAAGGTCGCGCCGGCTCACCCGTGGAGCGACCCACGGACATCGGATGCCGCTCACGAACGCCCGAGCAGGTCGTCGACCACCGCATCCCAGTCCACGCCGTCCAGCTCCTCGCCCATCGGCACTGCCCCGAAGGTGTCGTGCAGCCAGTCCTCCACACAGCGCAGGTCGGCCTCGAACAGAGCCGTGCGTCCGCGGGTCTCCAACCGTATGCGCACCATCCACCGCCGGTTGAGACGCACGGGCCGCACCTGTACATCGCCGGCCAGAAGCTGACGGCCGATACGCCACGTGACGGGCGGCTTGTCCTTGGGCCTGAAGGTGAGCGTCACGATGAGGGGGTCGTCGGTATCGAAGCGAAAATCGGCCTGCATCGGAATCCGGAACGATTCCCAGATGAGTTGGTTGATGCGCACCGAAAGTGGTGCCACCTCACGACGCGCCGACTGCGGAACGTGAGGGTCGTGCTGATTCTCTGCCATGGCGGGTGTGCCTTTCCGTGGGGGTCTCCCATCAACAGCCCACGGTCACCCGCTCCCCGCCCCGGACACATCTGTCACCTGACCATGGCCGAAAGCGCAGACGCCGAGCGACACCTGCCCGGCTCTCCCACGGCGAATCTCCCGCCGTCCGGCAAGTTCGAGTCACTCGACTGATTCGGTGAGAACTGCGGCGGGACCAGCCTTGCACTGTCGTCCGGATGCACCGGACGCACCGCGTCACGACTCGCAAAGGAGGCGACCCTGACCGCGCACCATACGAGACGCCGCCGGCTTACCGATCGGCGCAGTCGTTTGACTGATGTCGCCGCCGGGTGAGCAAGGCATCCTGGTAGGGACAGGGCAACCGCCGCCCACAAAGGACGTCCCCGCCGCATGTGAGTCAGCGCCGACCGCCGGCCAGCGCGCTCACGGCTCGTAGGCACCCGAGTCCTGCCGCCGCTCCTTGCCGTAGATCTGTGCGGCGCGGAGACAGGGTCGCCTCGCAAGCCCTTGAGCGGTGGCGTCACAGTGGTGCCCGACCGGCAGGCCTGTCGCGGTGGCCCGGCTTCTGGCTCGGGGCCGGGCCACCGGCGAGCGCACCTCCCGGTGCACCCGTGGACGGATTGCTCGAGATGAGCCGCTCGAAACTGCGGTGACCGTGCCGGTCCCTTCGCCCTCCTCTCCTGTTTCCCATCGCGGTCACAATCAGGCACTGTGTCGGCGCGGAGAGTTCCTGAGGCACCGAGCGTTGGCATCGGGCGGAGGCCGCGCGCCGGGCGGACGGTCCGGCCGGCACCGGGATCGTGCCGGCATGCCACCACAGGAGTAGCGCCGGTCGTTCGCGAATGCGGCGAAATTCCGAACAAGCCCGAGCTTGACGATCTGCTCGCGGACCGCGGACTCGTCCGCAATCGGCTGGAGATCGCTTCGACGGTGCGAAACGCCCTCCCGGCCCGCCACGGCAGAAGATGCCATACAGCCGCCCCCGTGATTGCCTGGTGCAGACCGGGCCGTGCGCGGCCTCTGGCCCCCACGGCCGGCATGCACCGCCACGAGGACACGACTCATGAACTACACACCGGACTACCCGCAAATGATCGTCCCGGTCGGCCATGTCGAGCCGGTACCGCGCCGCATCCGTGGCTATGCAGCCAACCTGCAGGTCTTCGACACCGTTCGGGCGCGATATGTGTGGCTGTGGCCAGGCTACCCGCAGTACTGCATCCCCCGGGAAGACATCCGCGACGGTGCTCTGCTCGACGAGGGCCGAACCATGGCACTGCGCATCGGCACGGCTCACCGCCGGACCCTCCGACTGGGCTCGCTCACCCGCTCGGGCGCGGCCTGGGAATGGGGTGACGATACGTCGCCGGACATCTCCGGCTTCGTCAGCTTCCGCTGGGAGGCGATCGATGCGTGGTTCGAGGAGGACGAGGAGGTGTTCGTCCACCCCCGCAGCCCCTACACCCGCGTCGACGCACTGCGGTCAAGCCGCGGTGTGCGCGTCATGCTCGACGGGGTCGTGCTCGCCGACGCGCCGTCCTCGGTGATGGTGCTGGAGACGGGCCTGCCGACGCGCTACTACCTCGACCGCGTGTATGTCGACTGGACCCGCCTGCACCCTACCGACACCGTCACCAGCTGTCCCTACAAGGGCAGGACGAGCGGCTACTGGTCCGTCGAAACCGACACGGACACCTACCCCGACCTCGTCTGGGCCTACGACTTCCCGACCCGGCAGCTGACGCCGATCGCCGGTCTGGTCGCCTTCTACAACGAGCGTGTCGACCTCTACCTCGAGGGACATCCCCTGCCACGCCCGCCAGCCGTCAGCAGACCCATATGGGAGCACGAGCACCCCGTATGACCATCACGCATGGGCCTGTGCCACACCACCGCTGAAGTTGACGGAACGCGCGTCGGTGATCGCGCTGACCGTCTGCGCCATGCAGCTTGCAGGGGCCGCCCACTATGGGTGGTGGTCACTGTGTCTGACCGTCGTCGCGCTGTTCTTCGGCATGGAGCACGATGCGGACGACTGGCGACTGGCGGGCGTGCGCCTGGGCCTGACAGTGGCCGGAGCCGCGCTCGCCCTCATCGTCTGTGGCCTCGCAGACCGGCGGCGCCCCCTCCCCGTCACCTGACACACCGCGCCGCGCCAGGGATACGAATGGACGTCTTGTCAGCCGAGTTTGCGTCGCAGCTGCAGGGTGTACAGGACGAAGAGCGAAGGCGCGATCAGGGCGCCCGCAACGCAGGAGACCACGAACAGCACCCACAGGCTGGCCGACGGCGCCGCCGCGTTCTGGATGGTCAGGTGGGTGCCCAGAAGGTAGGGGTACTGGGCGACGCCCCATCCTGCGACGACGGTGGCGATCGCGAGGGCGGCCAGGGCGCGTACGACGGAAGGGCGGCCCCTGCGCAACAGGAGCAGCGCGGCAAGACCACAGAGACCCGAGACGCCCAGCAGTGGCGCGCCCACCGTCCTCAACTGGTGGAACAGACGCGGGGAGTCCGAGTACAGGACGTACACGCCCACCAGGGCCACCACTCCCGCGACGACGCCCGCTCCGAAGGCCCGGAGGCGGAATGCCTTCTCCAGGGAGGTGTCCGCTCGACGCTGGGCCTGCCCGGTGAGGAACACGGCGGCGAGGTAGGCACAGACGGTGACTGCGAGGACCCCGCCGAGAATCGAGGTCGGATTGAGCCAACTGGACAGTGCGTCACCGTGCCCGGCCGAGGGCACGCGGCCGGAGGCGATGCCGCCCGTGATGGTGCCGAAGAAGAACGGAGTGAGCACCGACGAACAGGCGAAGGTGACACCGCTGATCCGCTCCCCCTGACGTTCGGTCAGCGCATGGCGGAAGGCGAAGCCCGCTCCCCTGGTCACGATCCCCAACGCCGCAAGTCCGAGGGGGATGTACAGGGTGGTGGTGATGGCGGTGAAGGCTTGGGGAAAGCCGGTCCAGATCGTGACGAGACAGAAGATCAGCCATGTGTGGTTGGCCTCCCACACAGGACTGAGGGAGAGGTTGATCAGCTCGCGGACACGGTGTCCCCGCGTTCTGCCCCCGGCCGTCAGATCCCAGAAGCCGGCCCCGTAGTCCGCACCGCCGAAGAGGGCGTAGGCGATGACACCGACGAACAGGACCGCCGCGATCACCGTGCTCATGCGTCATCAGCTCCGGGGGTGCACCCGTTCATCGCCGGCGCCGGTTGAGGTCCGTACGGGACCCCCACGGCATCGGTGTCCTCTTCCGACCATCTACGGCGCATGCTGCGGAGCACGAACAAGGCACCGGCACCGACACAGAAATAGATCGCGAGGACCGTGCCGAACAGCGGCCACAGATCGCCTTGCGTGGCGACAGCGTCCCTTGTCAGCAGGAGCCCCACGACGGTCCAGGGCTGGCGGCCGACCTCGGTCACCACCCAGCCGCTCTCCAGAGACACGACCGAGACCAGCCCGGCCACGGCCGAACTGCGCAGGAACCAGCGGTTCATCGGCACCTCTCGGCGCCGCCACCACAGCCAGGCGAACCACAGGGACAGCAGAAGCAGCAGTGTGGCGGTGCCGACCATGACGTCGAAGGCGAGATGCACGACGTTGACCACCGCGTCGTCGGGGCGCACGTCGGCCGGGATCGCGTCGAACCCCTGGATGGTGGTGGAGGGGCGGAAACCGGCGAGGATCGAGGCGACACCGGGCAGTGGGATGCCGTAACGCACCTCGCCGTCGATGTAGATGCCGCCGAGGATCTCCGGGATGTGGCTGCCGGTGGTCGGCACCATCTCGATGGCGGCGAACTTGGCTGGTTCCCGGTCGAAGACCTGGCGGGCGATGGTGTCCCCGACGAGGAACTGCAGCGGCATGGCGATCGCGGCGACCGTGAAGGGAACGAGGAACCCCAGCCGGTGGTAGCGGTCCCGGCGTCCCTTGAGCATGCCCCATGCGTATACCCCGGCGACCACGAACCCCGCGACGATGTACGCGGCGAGGAGCATGTGCACCATCTCCCACCAGAACGCGCCGTTGAAGAAGACCTTGGACGGGATCACGTCCACCACACGCCCGTTCTGCACGGTGATCCCCGCGGGCTGGTTCATCCAGCTGTTGGCCGCGATGACGGAGGCCGTTCCACCGACTCCCGCCAGGGTGACCACGGCGCCGGTGAAGAAGTGCGGCCACGGCGGCAGCCTCTTCCAGCCGTAGATGTAGATGGCCATGAAGATGGCTTCGAGGAAGAAGAAGAGCCCTTCGATGGCGAACGGAAACCCGAACGCCGCCCCGTAGGCATTCATGAGCCCGGGCCACAGCAGGCCCAGCTCGAAAGTCAGCACCGTGCCGGACACGGCTCCCACGGCGAACAGCACGGCGGCCACCTTGGACCATCGCTGCGCCAGGAGCAGGGCCTGCTGGTCGTTGCGGCGCAGCGCGCGGTACTGGCAGATCAGCATCATGAAGGTGAATGCGACACCGAAAGGCACCAGAATGATGTGAAAGCCCAAGGTGAAGGCCATCTGCTCACGCGCGGGGAGGAGTTGTGGCGGGTCGGCGGCTCCCAGCAGGGCGGACAGCACCATGAATTCTCTTTCCGGCTCGGACGGCGGCGGACGATGCGTTGGTCGTGGAAACAGGCTGCTGGTGCCGATACCCACGGCAGGGGAAACTCCCGCGAGGCGGCGAAAACCCGGAGACGAGACGGAGTTGGACGAGTCCGGACAGCGTCGGTGCGGTGCTCACAAGTCCAGGTGCAGGCCTGTCATATCGCCCGGCCAGGCACCGGCCGGGCAGTCGAACCCACCGCTCGCATCATGGCCCCTACAGCGGCATGAGGTTCGTCCGTCCAGGGATTCCCGGACGCCATGAACCAGATGAAACTCCTGGTCGGAACCCACCCAGGCGCGAGGTGGCGCCAGGCATGGCGAGTCGGCCGCCGGACTGAGCTCCCCACCTTTTCCGCCGTCTTTTCCACGACCCTTTCTGTGTCCTGAGAATCGTTCATGGCCTTTACCTTACGGGACCTTGTGCCGGCCTGAAGATCCTCCAGAGCGGCCGGGTCGAGCAGTTACGGAGGGACGTGCCTTTCGCGATCGATGATAAGCAGCCATCAGTCGGCAGACTCGCTGCGCCGGGCGGCGGTATCGGCGATTCCTTCCGCAGGACCATGCCCTCGGTGACACTGCCGGAAAGGCCGAGCATTTGTGCGCATAGGCCCGCGCCAAAGCATTGGCCACCGTGGCCGTCTGCTCAAGCTCGGCTTCGGTGTGTACCCGGGCCGGCGCTTTCATCATGGCTCATGGCCGGCCGAACCGCTCAGGGAGCGCTTCGCCGATCATCGCCCCGCGGAGCGCGCGGGCCGCCACCCGTACGGGCGGTTTGTGATCGTGGACCGGGGTGTCGGCGGACGTTGGCGCGTAGGTCAGCAAAAGGGTCGGAAACCTGTACAGGGGCTCGGTGGAGTGGATGGCCGTCCGGCGAGGCGGTGGTGGGCGGAGGCGGACTGCTGTTCCTCAACTGTCCTGGGTTCGCGGTCTGATGGCGGTGGTCATGAGTCGGTCGCCGAGCGTGCTTCTCCGGTACAACACATGCCGTCCGTCACGGGTTCGGGTCCTGTGGAGTGCAGGACGTGCAGGTGTTGAGTGACGGCGCTTGGCGTGACCCGGAGACGGCGGGCGAGCTCCACGGTGGGCAGCGGCTCTTCCAGGAGGCTCAACACCGCCTACACGACCCTGGACGGCAGCGCAGGTTCCTGGCTCGGGGTACGCGTCTGGGGCCAGGCCGGCTGGTGGGGCGTGTGCGCGTTCGTCGCGCTGCTTGCCGCACTCGCCCTGGCCCGCCACCTGCCGGCGCTGTACAAGTTCGAGGAGAGCCCTGCCAGGACCCGTGCCGGGAGTCCGGATGGCTAGGGGTGGTGGGAGCGATCAGGCGTCGTACGGCACCTTCGACGAAGGCGGCCGCGGCCTGTTCGTCGTCGCCCAGCTCGCCCAACGCCGGGGCACGCGGCACGGCCACCACGGCAAGACGATCCGGGCGGAACCGACCACCGGATCACACCTCGGCCTGCCGGCCTGATATCGCGGCGCGCGAGGCCGCCACGCCTCAGGCGGACCCCATCTACGTCAGCGGCCGGCGCCGGGCGGTGCGCCGTGTCCAGGCGTTGAGCGGTGGCTCGTGACGTGCTGCCTCTTGACAATCTATTCAGTCACCAAGAACTCTGCATGACGTTATGCACACCCGGCAACCCGAGGTCCGCCGACAACGCGACCGAGGAGGGACAGTGGATCATGGCAGAGACTCTAGTCGAGCGGCACTCCATCGATGTCGTACCGGACGAGGAACGACACGGAACCGCCTTCTCACAGTTCACACTCTGGCTCGGTGCCAACCTCCAGATCACCGCCGTGGTGACCGGTGCACTCGCCGTCGTCTTCGGCGGGGACGTCGTCTGGTCGCTGCTCGGCCTGGTGGTGGGCAATGTGCTGGGCGGCGCCGTGATGGCGCTGCACTCCGCGCAAGGCCCCAAGCTCGGCCTTCCGCAGATGATCCAGTCGCGCGCCCAGTTCGGCGTGCGCGGCGCGGTAGTCCCGCTGCTGCTCGTGATCCTGATGTACGTCGGGTTCTTCGCGAGCGGCTCGGTGCTCGCGGGCCAGGCGGTCGGGGAACTCACCCACACCGACCACACCACAGGCATCGTGATCTTCGCCGTGGTCACGGCGGTCATGGCGGTCGTCGGCTACCGCGTCATCCACGTTCTCGGCAGGCTTGCGAGCGTCGTCTGCGCGCTCGCCTTCGTCTACCTGGGGATACGCCTGCTCGACCAGGTCGACTTGTCGACGCTGCTGAAGGACGCGCACTTCTCGCTGCCGATGTTCCTGCTCGCAATGTCGCTGTCGGCGTCCTGGCAACTCGCATTCGGACCGTACGTCGCGGACTACTCGCGCTATCTGCCGCGCACCACCTCCGGCCGGGCCACCTTCTGGTGGACCCTGTCGGGCTCGGCACTCGGCTCGCAGTGGTCGATGACGTTCGGCGTGCTGGTCGCGGCGACGGCGGGTGACAAGTTCCTCGCGAACCAGGTCGGCTATGTCGTCGGCCTCGGCGGCGCGGGCCTGATCGCGTCGTTCCTCTACTTCGTGATCGCGCTCGGCAAGCTGACCATCAACGTGCTCAACACCTACGGCGGCTTCATGTCGATGGTCACCAGCATCAGCGGATTCCGCGGCCAGCGCCTGCTCTCCCAGCGCGGCCGGGCCGCGTACATCGCGCTGATCATGATCGCGGGCACGGCGGTCGCGCTCCTCGGCAAGGACAGCTTCCTGGCCTCGTTCAAGGACTTCCTGCTCTTCCTGCTGACCTTCTTCACACCGTGGTCGGCCATCAACCTGGTCGACTACTACCTGATCTCGAAGGAGCGGTACGACATCCCGGCGCTCTTCGACCCGGAGGGCCGTTACGGCGCCTGGCGCTGGGACGCGCTCGTGGTCTACGCGGTGGGCCTGCTCGCCCAACTGCCGTTCCTCGCCACGGCGTTCTACACGGGCCCGCTGGTCGCTCCGCTCGGCGGGGCGGACATCTCCTGGATCGTCGGGCTCGTGGTGCCCGCGCTGCTGTACTGGCTGCTCGCACGGCGGAACCCGGCGCTGCCCACGGGGGAGGAGCCCGGCGCGAGGACGGGGGCCGCCGCCCAGGCCCTGTAGCCGGGGCCGTACCGACGACGAACGGCCTCGAAGGGTGCCGCGAATGCCGCGGCGGGCTGAGGCGGACGCACCGCCCCGGCCCGCCGCAGGGAGGGATCACCTCGGGCCCACGGCCCGGGTGATGGTCTGGCGGAAGGCGTTGCCCCGGTCGTCACCGGCCGTGGCGCGGAGGGTGACGTAGGCGGCCTTCTTCGGAGCGTCCGAGGTGGTTCGCCGGCCGCTTGCGCCGTCGAAGCGGCAAAGCCGGCGCAATGCGCGGACCCACATCCTGTACGAGAGCGTCGATCGGACAGCAGGTCCCCTCGGGCGCGTCATCGACATCCTCATGGTCGGAGGACAGCCGGCAGCCCGTCCAGCGCTCTGCCCACTTCGGCCCCGAACCCCGCTCGGCGGCGTTCACCGATGAGGGCATGCCGGGCCGAGCCCTATCGGCCCGCCGGCGCAGTCGAGGCTGAACGGCGCGGCTTGCTCGTACGCTTGCGTGCACGATAGGCGGCCGCCTTCACCCTGTTTCCGCAGGGATCCATGGCGCACCACTCCCGGCCGCCTCCACGCGACCGGTCGACGAAGATCTGTGTGCATTCGGGCCTGCTGCACTCCTTGAGCAGCGCCCCTTCCGGCCCGCCGAGCAGCTGCACGGCCTGTCGGGCGACCGAGGACAGAGCCTGTTGCGCAGTCGCCTCGATCCGGCGCCCCGCCTGCGTGAGCTGCGGAACCGCGGACGGCGTCCGCGCCCGGCCGTTGACCAGCTCGAGCACCTCGGCGTCATAGCCGTCACCGGCCAGCCTGGCAGCGACGAGCAGGTAGATCGCCTCGCGCAGAGCCACCGCGTCCTCCAGGTCGGACGGCTCGCAGTGCGTGTCTCCGTCGACGATGCCGGACTCACGGAACCAGGCGTCGAGAGTCTCCGGTGCGGTGAGCACCTCGATGGGCGCTGCGTTGCGCCGCAGGCGCAGGGTCCCGAGGAAATCCAGCACGGGGACGCCGCACTTGAATACATGCGTCATATCACCAGTTTGAGCGGTGACGACCGAAAGAACAAGCGGTATCCAGCGGCGCCGTTCGGCGCACGCCGACCCTTGATCTCCGCCCCCGCGAGACGGTGCCGCCGACACCCCCTTCTCACTGTAGGGTCCGGCCGCTGGGCGCGCACACGTACACCGCACCCGGAGTTGCCCACCCCCGCACGAAGACCCGGTCGGGTCTCCCGTCACCAGTTTGACAGGTGACGGCTTACCTGTCAGAGTCAGCACCGGTCAGAGGGGTGAAACCCCTGCCGGCACTCTCCCAGGCGAGCCCGAAAGGCACGATCATGACCGAAACGAACTACACCGCTGTCGTCACCGCGACGGGCGAGGGTCGCAACGGCGGCCGTGCCGCGTCCGACGACGGTCTCCTCGACCTCACGCTCGCCATCCCGAAGGAGTTCGGAGGCAACGGCGGAGCCACCAATCCCGAGCAGCTCCTCGCTGCCGGATGGGCCTCCTGCTTCCTGGGCGCAGTCAAGATCACCGCCGCGAAGAAGAAGGTGCCTCTGCAGGACCTGGCGGTCGTCGCCGAGGTCACGCTCCACCACGACGCGGGCGACTACAACCTCAGCGCCGTCCTGCGCATCGAGCTCACCGGGGTGGACCAGAACACCGCCGAGGAGCTCGGCGCCGGCGCACACCAGATCTGCCCGTACTCCAAGGCGCTCAACATCCCCGTGACCATCGAGGCCACGGTCGCCTGAGTGCGCTGCCGGCGCGGCACGGTCGCAGCGCCTCCCCCGACCTCCCACACCGTCCCCGGGCGCCGTGGGTCTCCGTACGTGCCCGGCCCGGAGCAGCGGACCACCGACGCGGCCGATCCTTCGGCGCAGACAGCAACCCGCAGGGACAGTCGGGCGGCCCTTGCCCCCTCAAGACAACCGATCACATGAGGAGGAGAGATCTCGTGAGCCAGGCGGTCGAGTTCGCCCACACCGTGGGAAACACCGGCACGGCCGAAGGCGTGCCGACGTCGCAGCCGCCCGTGGAAGGTGGCGCCCCGGTGTTCCTGCGGGAGGCGGACAGTTCCGAGGCGTCGTGGGCGAGGTACGGCATCGCGGAGCGGGCCGCCGGGTTCATCGCATACCCCGGGGTCTGGTGAAGATGGCCCGTCGACGGAACCAGCCGGCCGACGGAGCCCCGGTGGCGCGGCGGACGATGCTCACGATGCTCGGCGCCGGGGCCATCGGCCTCTCCACGGCGCCCTGGGTGCAACGCGGCTGGGAGAAGGCTCTCGGCGCCGCCTCGCAGAACGATCCCACCGGGCTCACCGGAGCGCTGCCCAACCCGGGGGGCTTCCGCTACTACAGCGTGGTGGGCTCGGTGCCGCGCAAGGATGCGACCGACTACGCACTGCGGGTCGACGGCCTCGTCGACCGGCCGACGACCTACACACTCGACGATCTGCGCGCACTGCGGCAGACCCGGATCGTCCACGACGTGCTGTGCACCGACGGCTGGCGGGTCGAGAACACCCCGTTCGAGGGAGTGAGGCTCTCCGAACTGCTCGAGGCCGCCGGGGTACGTCCCGAGGGCCGCGCGATCCGCTTCACCTGCTTCGACGGCGTCTACACCGAAAGCCTCACCCTCCGCCAGGCGTACCGCTCCGACATGTTGGTGGCCCTCAAGATGCAGGACAAGCCCATCACCCACGAGCACGGTGGTCCGGTCCGGCTCTACGCAGCCCCGATGTACTTCTACAAATCGGCCAAGTGGTTGTCCGGCATTTCAGTGACCGACAAGGTCGTCCCCGGCTACTGGGAGGAGTACGGCTATGACATCGACGGATGGCTCGACGGCGAGGACCGGAACGGCGACGGCTCCGCGGCCTGAGCGCCCCGGCCGGATCCGCCGGTTCAGCCGTGCGGAGCGCCTGGTGCACGGTGCCACCGGCTGGCTGATGCTGATCTGCGTGGTGACGGCGGCCTGTCTGTACCTGGCACCGCTGGCCCAACTGGTGGGTCGCCGCCACCTGCTCGTCACGGTCCACGAGTGGTCGGGCATCCTGCTGCCCCTGCCCTTCCTCCTCGGCCTCGCCTCCCCCGCTTTCCGTGCCGATCTGCGCCGGCTGAACCGCTTCGCCGAGTACGACAGGCAGTGGCTGCGGGCTGCCCGCAAGCGTCTGACCCGGCCGGGGGCGCGTCCCGCCGGCAAGTTCAACGCCGGGCAGAAGCTCTATGCAGGCTGGATCGCCGGCGCCGTGCTGGTCATGCTGGCCACCGGGCTGCTGATGTGGTTCACCGGACTGCTGCCGATGATCTCCCGTACCAGTGCGATCTTCGTCCACGACGTCCTGGCCTGGGCCATCGGCGCGGTGCTGATCGGGCACATGAGGAAGGCGTACCGCGACCCGGAGGCAAGGCTCGGAATGCGCACCGGATTCGTGGAGCGCGACTGGGCGAGAACGTGGCACCGCCACTGGCCCGTCGAGGACCCGCCGGCCGCGAGGGGCGCGGATTCGGGCACGGCCGGCCGCGAGCGCTGAGTCTTCGCCGAACTCGGCGTCCGCTTGGCGAGGATGTTCGAGATGTGGGTACCCGCCGTCCTCTGCGAGATGTGGAGCTCCTGCGCGATACGGCGGTAGCTGTGTCCGCGCGCCACGAGCAGCAGCGCTTCCGACTCGCGCGGAGTGAGTCCAAGGGAGCCGAGCTCCTCGTCACGCACATCGGGTCATGCCCGCTCACCCGCGGTGCACTGGCTGGCCGATCCGTCGCCCCGGCGCCCCGGCCCGGGCTGGAGCGTGATCCGGGACGAGCCGGCCCGCACCGCGAGCCGCCGTCTTCCTCTTCCGAACGGCGCTCGCAGAGCGCGTTGGTCATGGCCGCCCGCTCTGGCGGGAGTTCGCCTGTGACATGGGCCACCTGTGACCCTTGACACCGATCCGGTACCACTGCATCCTTCCACCATTCGGTCGGTGTCTACCGAGTAGTGGAATCGACCTCGTCGCCAACACCTCGGAGTACCCGCATGGGACACCGCATGGGAGCGAGCGCCGGAACGAACGACCCGCTTCCTCCCGAGCCCGCTCACGATCTCCGCGAGCGCAGGACGATAGCGGCGCAGGCCACCGGCGCCGAGGTCATGGTGACTACTGACCGCCAACCCCGGGTGCTGGATGCGGGTCGCGGCCCCCCTCCCCGCATGGCCGAAGCCTGCCCGCTCGCGCACACCGTGCAGTGCTCGGCGCCGCCGTCCGCGGCGTCCCCGTACGGCAGTTGCTCGAGCGAGCGCCATACGGACCCGGCACGGTCGTCACGCACACCATTCCCAAGACCACCACGGTGCCGAGCCGCGGCGCGGCCCCCTCCTCTCCGGCGTCGTAGAAAAGGGTGCTACATGATCCTCGCCAACTATCAGCAGGACTACAGTCCGGTGGGCGATTCGCTCGGGCTGTCGTCCATCATCGCGATCCTTCCGCTGCTGGTCCTGTTCGTGCTGCTCGGCGTAGTGCGCATGAAAGCGTGGCTCGCCTCCCTGATCTCCCTCGTCGTTGCCGTGGTGCTCGCGGTCGGCGTGTACTCGATGCCACTCGCCGACGCGCTCAACAGCGGGCTGTTGGGCGCCGCATTCGGTTTCTTCCCCATCATGTGGATCGTCATCAACGCGATCTGGGTCTACAACCTCACCGTCGAGACCGGTCACTTCGACGTACTGCGCAGGTCGTTCGCGTCCATCAGCGACGACCAGCGAGTGCAGGCGATCATCATCGCCTTCTCCTTCGGAGCCCTCATGGAGGCGCTGGCCGGTTTCGGCACGCCCGTCGCGATCAGTGCGGTCATGCTGATCGCCCTGGGCTTCAAGCCGCTCAAGGCGGCCACCGTCGCCCTGGTCGCCAACACCGCGCCCGTGGCGTTCGGTGCGATCGCCGTGCCCATCACCACCCTGGCGGGCGTCACCGGCCTGCCCGTGGACGACCTCGGCGCGATGGTGGGCCGGCAGACACCGATCCTGGCGCTGTTCGTGCCGCTGGCTCTGGTGTTCATCGTGGACGGCCGTAGAGGGCTACGGCAGACCTGGCCGCCGGCGGTGGTGTGCGGCGTGTCCTTCGCGGTCTTCCAATACCTGTCCTCGAACTTCTGGTCCGTTCCGCTCGCCGACATCGTCGCCGCACTCGCCTCCGCGCTGGCGGTCCTGGCCTTCACCCGGGTGTGGCACGCCGATGAGGCGTACCAGGAGAGCGACGAGGACGACGGACTCGACGGTGCCGACGGCGGCTCCCGCCGGCCGCGGACTCCCGGCGGCGAACCGGAGCCGGAGAGCGGCGAGTCGGTGGACACGCGGGTGCTGACCCGGGCCCGTGCGGACGCCGACCGCGACGTGCACGACTCACCGCTGGACGTCTTCAAGGCGTACGCGCCCTACCTGGCCATCATCGTGGTGTTCGTACTGGCCACCCGAGTACCGGCGATCACCGGAAAGGCGCCGACAAAGGTCGGCACGACCGGGACCGGCCTGGAGTCGGTGACACACATCGTCAACTGGCCGGGCCTGCACATCTTCAAGGCGAACGGCGACCCGGTCGCCACCACCTTCAAACTCAACTACCTTTCTGCTGCCGGGAGTCTGCTGCTGATAGCCGGCCTGATCAGCATGGTGCTGATCCAGATCGGCCCGCGCCGCGCCCTGCACGCCTACGGACGCACCCTGGATCAGCTGAAGTTCGCGGTGCTCACCGTCATGCTGGTGCTGGGACTCGGCTACATCATGAACGAGTCCGGTGAGACCACCACGCTGGGTCTGTGGGTGGCCGGCGCCGGCGGAGCCTTCGCCTTCCTCTCACCGATCCTCGGCTGGCTGGGCGTCGCCGTCACCGGCTCCGACACCTCCTCCAACTCCCTGTTCGGTGCCCTCCAGATCACCGCCGCCCAAAAAGCCGGTCTGTCGCCCACCCTCATGGCCGCGGCCAACTCCTCCGGCGGCGTGCTCGGAAAGATGATCTCCCCGCAGAACCTCGCCATCGCCGCAGCCGCGGTCGGTTTCCAGGGCCGCGAGGGGATCCTCTTCCGCCGGGTCATCGTGTGGAGCGTGGTCTTCATGCTCTTCATGTGTGTGCTGGTCTATCTGCAGAGCACCCCGGTACTCGACTGGATGGTCGTGGACACGCCGACAGCCCCCTGACCAGGACAACTGCCGCTGCGGGTTCGGCCTGGTGGTCGGTACGGGCTGGCTCGGCTCTCAGGAGCGCGGCCAGCTCGCCAGGCCATCGGCCGAGGGGCGACGTCGTGTTGCTTCCTCGGGTGAGTCGTAGAACTCGAAGGCGTCGTCGAGACCGGTGAACTCGAAGACTTTGAGCGTGCGGCTGGAGGCGCAGGCCATCCGCAGTGACCCCTGACTGTCCCGGATGCGCTTGGTGATCGCGACGACCATGCGCAGCCCCATCGAGTCGATGAAGCGGACGAGGCGAAAATCGAGGACGAGGTGATGGTGGCCTTCATGGAGGAGTTTGCACACCACTTCGCAGATCAGGGGGGCAGTGTGGGCGTCGACCTCGCCGTCGATCTCGACAACGCTCCAGCCATTGATCACGTCGTGCCTGATGGTCACCCTGTCGTTTTGGATCAGGCTGCTTGTCATGGCCATAACCCTTCTTGCCCCTTGTGGCGGCGCCGGATCCGGCGCTCGCCCTGTGTAGCCTCGGCGTCTGTCGACGTGGTTCCTGGTTCCATCCAAGGCGCCTGCTTCTTGATCGCAAGCTGAGGACCCCTATCGTCAACGCCGCGGCTCCGGAATGCGGGCGACCTGCCTGTCCCAGGGACGACCGGCCACCCGCCCCCGCAGGGCGCGTGCGGTGGCCACAGATTCTGAGGGGCCGGTGGTCCGCGCTCACGCCGCATGATTCCCCGGGTCTGGTCGGGGAACCCGTCCAGAGGTGTATCCGTAGCGGGCCTGCGCCCCCGCCCGGTCGAGGTCCGCCCCCGATCGTTTCGGCGTCCTGTACCGGGTGAGGGTACGGCCGAGACTCGAGTGCTTCCCCGCCGCTCCCGAAGGACGGTCGACAGGTGGGGGCCGGGCGTACGGCCCCGTCCCCCCGCGAGAGGGCGCCCTCGCAGGCGTGGGGAGCCGGTTCGGTGTGGGGAGCCGCTCGTGTTCTATTACGTGCTCAAGTACGTCCTTCCGGGGCCGTTGCTTCGGCTGCTGTTCCGGCCGCGGGCCGAGGGGCTCGAGCACGTTCCGCCGGAGGGTGCGGCGATCATCGCCGGGAATCACCTGTCCTTCGCGGACCCCCTCCTCATGCCCGCGATCCTGAAACGGCGCATCACCTTCCTGGCCAAGGCGGAGCACTTCACGGCACCCGGCCTCACAGGCCGGCTGACCGCGCTCGTTCTCCGTGGTGCCGGGCAGATCTCGGTCGACAGGTCGGGCAGGGCCGCTGGGCAGGCGGCCCTCCGGGAGGGACTGGCAGTACTGGCGAAGGGAAAGCTGCTCGCGATATATCCGGAAGGCACGCGTTCCCCTGACGGTCGACTGTACAAGGGCAAGGTCGGGGTGGCGGTGATGGCGCTGGCTGGGCAGGTTCCGGTGATTCCGTGCGCGATGGTGGGGACCTTCCAGATCTGGCCGCCTGGACATGTCCTGCCGAGGCACCGGCCGGTCGTGATCCGTTTTGGGGAACCGCTGGACTTCTCGCGCTTTGTCGGGATGGAGGACCAGAAGACGGTGCTCCGGGCCGTCACCGACGAGATCACGTACTCGATCTTGCGGCTGTCGGGCCAGGAGTACGTGGATCGATACGCAGCCGACGTAAAGGCCGGACAGGCGGATCGGCGGCGGGGATGAGGCTCCGCCGCCCCTTGGCTGCGATTCCTTCGGATGGCCGTACGTCACAAACGGGCACCATGGTCACCCTGTCGGATGCGGCTCACTGGAGGCCGCCGACGAGGCCCACATGGAAGGGGGTCAGCTCGTCCGTGCGTCCGGCGAGGATCTTCGCCAGCGGGGTACGACCGTGGCCGCCGCGGTCTTCGCCGACGGCCTGCCCACCCGGCGTACCCTGGGTATCGACCCTCTGTCATTCGATACACCCCGCCGGGCACTCGCCACCACCCCGGCGTCGGACCCGGATGTGGTGCGCGACGCGCAGGCCGTCCTGACGAGGTCCGGCGCGACCGTCACGGTCGTCCGTGACACTGCGGGATCGGTCGCCCAGCGGCTGGTGTCCTCGATCGTCTCGGTGGCGGCAGCCATCGCCGAGCGCTCCATCGCCACCCCCGACGACATCGACGCGGCGGTCACGGCCGGCCTGGGCTATCCGCACGGCCCGCTCGCCTGGGGCGAACTGATCGCAGGACGGCGACTGCTCAC
>NZ_JAYWVC010000161.1:0-18039 GCF_036281785.1 Streptomyces chiangmaiensis
TCAGACGCTCGTTCCGGTGGGGAGCACTGCACGGGCGATGCCGGTAAGGTTGCCCTGGAGGATGAGGATCTCCCTCTGGTTCGTTCCGTCGAGATCGGCCGCGTAGACGTTGCCGGCGAGGTCGGTCACGTACATGCGGCCGTCGTCCGGATCGAGGGCGAGGCCGATGCCTTCCATGAGGTGGGTCAAAAGGATCTCGGGCGTCCGCCGCGCGTCCGGTGGGTCCATCGGCGAGCGGTTCACACTGTTGCCCTGCGGCGGGTCACCGCGATCCGTCCAGTACAGCGTGCGCTGCTCGAGGTCGAGCTCCAGGTCGATCGGCTCCGGCAGCCCCTCGAACAGCACCTCGATGTCACCGCGTTCGCCCGCCGTCCTCCCGGCGGGCAGGTCGATCCCGGCCCGCAGGATCCTCCCGAGCCCCGCGTCGCTCGGGCCCTTCTGGGTCCAGTAGAGGTGTCCGCCGACAGGGTCGACGGCGACTCCCACGCACCACCTGGTCTCGTCGCGGCGGTCGTCCTCTCCCAGTCCCGTCTGCACGAGGGTCTCGACGTTCGAGCCGTCGAGGTCGCAGCGCATCACGCGCATGCCCTCGCGGTCACCCCAGTACAGCTTCCGGCCGGTGGCCTCGAGGTGGAGCTGCTTGGGCGTGTGCGTGACGCCGCTGGCGACAATGGTCGTCCTGTTGCCTCCGTCCAGGTCCACGCGTTCGATCGAGCCGTCGTTCTCCGGCGGAAGGCCCATGTTCGTCCAGTAGATGTGGCCTGCCACGACATCGACGGCGACTCCGTCGGGGATCCCGCACCCGGTGACGAGGAACATCTTGTCGGAGCCGTCGGGGTTCACGGAGAACAGGCGACCGCCGCTGCTGGCCTCGAGCACGAACAGTCTCTCCTGGCGCCGTGTCAAGGTCTCTCCACCGCGGGGCGACCGGCTCCGGCGCTCGGCGGGCCGGACGGGTCGTGCCGGGCGCGCAGGGCCATCAGGGCGGTGAGCATCGCATCTCGCTTCTTGAGGTGGATCGGCTTTGCCACGGGGCGGACGTGCGTGTGCGCATTCACGGCTGACCAACTACTGCTGCTTCGGGCGCCGCGCGCATCACGGCCCCTCCGCTGGCGTCGTGCCGGGGATCGCGCCCTGGGCGCGCAGCTCGGCGATGTCGTCGGGGCCGAATCCCAGCTGGGCGAGGATCTCGTCGTTGTGCTCGCCGAGGTCCGGGGCCCGCTTCGCCGGGACCTTCGCCACGCCGCGCAAGTTGACCGGGCTGTTGATCGTGTACTCCAGCCCCTGGACTCCTTCGATCGGTACGACGATGTCGTTCGCACGCAGTTGCGGGTCCTGCGCTGCCTCCTCCGGTGTCTGGATGAGGCTGAAGGTGACGCGTTCCCGGGTCAAGACCTCCTTCCAGTGGTCGAAGGGTCGTGAGCGGAACTCGGTGTCGAGCAGTTCGGCCAGCACGGCGGCGTTCTTGACGAAACCCTCGATGTCCGTGAAACGGGGGTCCTCGAGCAGGTCGGGGTGCCCAATGGCCCGTGTCAGTCCCGGCCAGTGCGGGGGTGCGGCGACCAGCATGAACCACTCGCCGTCCGCGGTCCGATAGGGGTTGATCAGCGGGTTCGCCGGCGCCTTGCGGTCGTGCAGCTCGAACGGCGTGCCTCCGGCGAGGGCGCCGGCCACGAGCGTTCCCGTGGCCCACACGCCCGCGGCGAGCAGCGACGTTCCGACACTGGCGCCTTGTCCCGTCCGTTCGCGGCGGTACAGGGCGGTCACGATCGCCGCGTAGATCGCGACCGCTGACATGTAGTCGCCGCTGCCCCAGACCGGCACGGTCGGCGGGGCTCCCGCGTCCCGGGTGGAGGCCAGCAGCCCGCTGCGCGACCAGGCGGCGGTCAGGTCGAAGCCCGGCTGCCCGGCGTCGGGGCCGGCATCGCCGAAGCCGGTGATGTCGGCGTAGACGACCCGCGGGTTCCAGCCCGCGACCTCGTCGTAGCCGAGGTGCAGCTTTTCGCGCGTGCCGTGCGGGAAGTTGGTGATCACCACGTCGGCCCATTCGACGAGCCGCTTGAGGATTGCGATGGCCGCCGGGGACTTCAGGTCGATCACCATGCCGCGCTTGTTGCGGTTGGCGAGATGCCAGCTGTAGTTGGCCTGCGCCCGGGGACTGGGCGGCACGGAACTCAGCCGCCGCTGGGGATCGCCCGCTCCCGGGGGTTCGATCTTGATGACGTCCGCTCCGAAGTCGGAGAGCACGGTGGCCGCGGCCGGTCCCGCGATGAAGCTCGACGCGTCGAGGACCTTCAGGCCGGTGAAGACGGATTCGGTGGTCATCGCCATCACCTCACGAAGGCGCTCAGGCCGCCGGTCACGGCACGTCCGACGATGAGGGTCTGGATCTCCCGGGTGCCCTCGTAGGAGTAGAGGGCCTCCGCGTCGGCCACGAAACGGCCGATCTTGTAGTCGAGGACGATGCCGTTGCCGGCCAGCAGCTCCCGTGCCCATCCCACGTTCTCGCGCATCCGCACCGTGCAGAAGGCCTTGGCCAGGGCGGACTGCTCGTCCCGGTAGACCCCGGCGTCCTGCAACTGAGCCAGCCGCGTCACCATCCCGCACGAGGCCGTGGCATTGCCGAGCATCCTCACCAGCAGGTCCTGGACGAGCTGGAAGCCTCCGATCGGGCGCCCGAACTGCTCGCGCTCCTTGGCGTACTGCAGTGCGATCTCGTAGGCGCCGAACATCACTCCGACCGCCTGCCACGCCACCCCGCTGCGCGTTCGGCGCAGGATCTCGGCGGTGTCCTTGAAGGAGTTCGCGTTCTGCAGCCGGTTGGCCTCCGGAACGCGGCATCCGTCGAGCACGATGTCGGCGTTCTGCACGATCCGCAGCGCCATCTTGTTCTCGATCTTCGTCGCGGTGAACCCGGGGGTGTCCTTCTCCACGACGAAGCCGAGTACATGGCCGGTCTCGACATCGCGAGCCCAGACGACGACCAGGTCGGCGAACGTCGCGTTCCCGATCCACCGCTTGGCTCCGTCGAGAACCCATGTGTCGCCGTCGCGGCGCGCAGTCGTTTGGAGGCCGCCGGCCACGTCGGAGCCGCCGTGGGGCTCGGTCAGCGCAAAGGCGCCGATCTTCTCGAGGCGGCTCATAGCCGGCAGCCACCGCCGCTTCTGCTCGTCGGAGCCACAGGTGAGGATGGTGCCCATGGCCAGACCCGAATGCACGCCGTAGAACGTCGCCATGGACGCGTCGGTGTGCCCGAGCTCCAGTGCGATGAAGCCCGCGAACAGGTTGCTCGGATGGGATTTGCCGGAGTCCGGGTCGGCCCAGTCCAACAGGCCCAGCTTCCCGAAGCCCTCCACGAGCTGGAAGGGGAACTCGGCCCGGGCCCAGTAGTCGTCGACGATCGGGGCGGCCTGCGTACGGAGGAATGCGCGGACGGACTCGATCTTCTCCCGTTCCCCGCCGGGAAGCAGTTCCTCATAGGCGTAGAAGTCGGCGGGCAACTGCCCCTTGTCGAGATAGGGGCCTGACGGTGTCGGCAAGGCTGTCGTGGCGCTCATCGCAATCTCCCTCAAGCGCTGTGGGGCGTGCTCGGAGGTCCGCGCCGTGCGCGCCTCTCCTTGCCCGGCGTTTTCGGTTCTCTGGCGCGATTGAACGCGGATCGGGGGCCGGTTCCCCGAACCCGCGCCGCCCAAGGGCTCCGTTGTTGCCGTGGACCACCCCAGTGGCCCGTCGCCGCCCGCAGCTCAGGTGACGATCCTGCGCCCGTACGCCAACGCGGCGCGGCCCGCCGGACCGCCCCGCCGGGCTGGGTGGGCTGCGCGGCCGTGGGCACCGGGGGCGTGGACGATGGTGTCATCGGAGCACTCTGGCCGGCCCAGCACGCCCTGTTCCGCCTGATCTCGACGGTCGACCGCCGGCTGCTCCACTTCTACCGGCGGCGGACGCGGAAGCCGCTGCAGGCCACGCGGTTGTCGTCATGGGGAGCGTTGAGCGCATCGATCCTCTCGACGGTCAGGTCCTGCTCTTCGAGCAGGTCCGTCGCTGCCTCGGGGCCGGCGCTCCGGTGTTCAGGTGTGCCGGTCGCTTCTTGCCTGTTGCCGCGCCGTGCGCAGGGCCAGTGGTGCTGCGGCTGCCCAGGCCTGGGGCGAACAGGAATGTGGGTAGGGGACGGGCCCTGTGGTGGCGGATCGGTCGTAGCCGGCGATGACCTCGGGCAGACGGTGGCCGTGGTGAGCCGCGGCCGCAATGAGGCCCTCGGTGACGGTGTCGACCTCGTCGGCGAGCCTGTAGCGGGCGAGGCCCAGGGTGATGACGGCGTTGTCGTGGGGCCAGGCGCTGCCGCGGTGGTACGAGAGAGGGTGGTAGGGCGGCTGTCCGGCAGCCAGGGTGCGGATCGCCCAGCCGGAGAAGAAGTCGGGTTCCAGCAGGCGTCGGCCGACCCGGCGAGCGTGGTCCGCGTCGAGGATCCCGGACCACAGCAGGTGGCCGGCGTCCGAGGCCAGGGCGTCGACCTGGTGTCCGTCGCCGTCCAGGGCGAGAGCCGGGAAGTCGGCTTTCGGCATCCAGAAGTCCGTGGTGAAGCGGCTGCGCAGTCGGGCGGCGGCGTCCCGCAGTCGGTGCGCATAGGGCTCGTCCCGCCAGACCTCGTGCGCGAGTTCTGCTGTGCGCAGGAGTGCGTCGTAGGCGTAGCCCTGGACTTCCGAGACTGCCATGGGGCCTTGTGCCTGTGTGCCGTCGGTGAAGCAGATCGCGCCTGCGGAGTCCTTCCAGCTCTGGTTGACCAGTCCGCCGGGGTCCGGGGTGTAGACGAGGTAGCCGTGTTGTTCCAGGCCGCCGTCGGTGAGCATCCACTCCACGGCCTGCCGGGCGTGCCGCTCCAGGCGTACGGCGAGGGAGCGATCCCCGGTCGTCTCGTAGTGGGCGTGGAGCAGGACCAGGAAGAGCGGTGTGGCGTCGACGGTGCCGTAGTACCGGCCGTAGGGGACCTGCCGGAAGTGGGCGAGTTCGCCGTGGCGGGTCTCGTGGACGATGCGTCCTGGTTGTTCGCCGCCGAAGGCGTCGTAGCGCTGCCCTTGGGCGGCGGCCAGGGCGCTGAGTGTGGCGGCGGCCGTGTCGGGTCGGTAGGGCAGGAGGAAGTAGGAGGTCAGCAAGGAGTCGCGGCCGAACAGGGTGAGGAACCACGGGATGCCTGCGGCGGGTACGTGGACCTCTTCGCCGTCCACGCCGGTGACCGGGATGGTCAGCAGGTCGACGTCGGCGAGGCCTCGTTCGCAGGTGCGGGTCAGGTGGTCCGTCGCCGTCGGCGCCTGCCGAGGGGGGTGTGGCACGGCGGGTGCGTCGGGCGGCAGCCCGTGGGGACGGGCACGGACGGTCAGTTGGAGCTCGGTCTCGCCGTGCGCGTCGAGCCGCAGGTGCCAGGTGAGGGTCCGCGCGGTGGACTGCGCCGCTCCCTGCACCGTGTCGACGGCGTCCGGGATGGGGTGGCAGGTGAGGGTGGTGCGGGCGTGCCAGTCGGCCCGGTGATAGTCGAAGTGCAGGCCGTCGGGCGTGGTGTGGGCTGTGTACCGGCCGCCGGGCTTGGAGTAGTGCCGGTTGTCGGCTCGTAGTTCGAACAGGTCGGCGAAGTCGGCGTCGACGGTGAGGTCGAGGCGGGCGGTCACCGGGTGGGGAAGGTTGCTCACCAGGCGCAGATGTTCGGTGAGCGTCCCCGCGGTGACGGTCTGTCGACGGAAGACGGTGTAGGCGGGTGGTTTGTCCCGCGTGCCCTGCGGGGTGAGAACAGACTCGGCCGCGTCGTCCGCCGTCGCCTCGGCGGGCACGAGGGCGATGGGGCTGGTGCCGTCGACGGTGAGCTGCCAGCGGCTGAGGTGACGTGCATCCCTGAGGAACAGTCCGTCGGGGGTGGTCCCGCGGGTGCCGCTGATGCCTGCGTCGGTGTCGAGGCGGGCGAAGGTGGCGTCGCGCACCAGTTGGACGTGGTGGTCGCCCGGGGTCATGGCTGGGGCTCCTCGAGGTCGGCGCTGAGCAGGTCGAGTGCAAGGGCGGCGGTCCAGGAAAAGTGCCGGCTGCCTCGGGCGGCGCCGGTGGTGGGGTCTACGTATTCGGCGAACCGGGACCCTCCTGCCTCCGCGAGAAAGCCCTGCCGGAGGCGTTCGGCGTCGGCCTGGAAGCCGTGGGTGTGCAGTCCGCGGTGGATCAGCCAGGCCGTGTTGAACCAGGCCGGGCCACGCCAGTAGCGCTGGGCGTCGAAGGCGTGACCGGTCAGGTCGTAGCTGGGGACCAGCCGGGTGGCCGGGGCGCTGAAGTGCGGACCGTCGAGGGTGTCCTGCAGTCGCCGGACGACGTCGTGCGGCAGGCCTGGCACGACGAGCGGAACGAGGCCGGTCACGCTTCGCTCGTCGACCAGGGTGTCGGTGCTCAGGTCGCGGGCACGGAACAGGCCGGCTTCGTCGTCCCACAGCCGGGCCACAAGCTGCCGGGTCAGTTCGTCGGCGCGCGCGGTGTGAGGTGCGTCGTCCGTGCCGAGGTCGCGGGCCATGGCGGCCAGGGCCCGCTCGCTGACGATGAGCAGCGCGTTGAAGCCGGGGTCTTCCATGGCAAAGCCGTGGTGCAGCGCACGGTCGTCGTAGCCGGCCTCGCGGTAGTCCGTCGCCAGCCGGACATAACGGCCATAATCCAGGTCGGTGGGCCGGTCGGCGGGGTGGCCGTGGTTCAGGTCGGCGCGCTGGAAGGCGCCGGGCGCGGCAGGTTCGATGCGTTGCAGGGCCTGGTCCCAGCAGGGGCTGTTGTCCATGCCCGGCTCCCAGGGGTGGACGACGGCTGCCAGCCCTCCGCCGCCGAGGTCCCTGCGGGCGCGGAGGTAGTCGTGCCAGGCGGCGAGCCGTGGATAGGCACGGGCGAGGAAGCCGCGGCGTCGGGATTCCTGCGGGTCTGCCTGGTGCACGAGCCAGGCGGCCAGGGCGTGCAAGGGAGGCTGGACGATGCCCGAGGTCTCGGGTGTGGCCGGTGCGCCGGCCTCTCGGCCGGCGCGGGAGGACTGCCAGAAGTCGGGGCTGGGGAAATAGACGTCGTGCGGGACGGCGGGGTTGAAGACGATGTGGGGTATGCGTCCGTCGGCCCACTGCCCGGCCAGCAGGGACTCGAGTTCCCGCTGGGCACGGCGCACCGAGAGGTGGCGCAGCCCGATGGCGATGAATGCGGAGTCCCAGCTCCATTGATGGGGGTAGAGGGTGCGGGAGGGAACGGTGGAGGTGCCGGTCCAGTTGTCGATGAGGACCCGCGCCGCACCGCGCCGTAGTGTCAGGGCTGCGGCTGCGGTGGACGCGGGCCGGTCCAGGAGGGATTTCACGCGCCTGACCTCTGCAGGAAGGCCGGGATGGAGCGGACGGCTTCGATGGGATCGCCGGTGAGGCGGCATTCCGCGGCCAGGTGCCCGTCGTAGCCGATGGCGTGCAGGGCGCTGAGCCAGGCGGGCCAGTCGAGGTGTCCGGCGCCGGGCTGGAAGCGGTTGGAGTCGGAGACCTGGGCGTGGCCGATGAGGTCGGCGTGGGCAAGGATCGCGGCGGCTGGGTCGCTCTCCTCGATGTTCATGTGGTAGCTGTCGATGCCGATCCTGAGGGAGTCGAGTCCCGTCTGGCGTATCAGGTCGGCGGCCTGATCGAGCCGGTTGACCATGTGGTCCTCGTACCGGTTGAGCGGCTCCAGGA
The DNA here is from genome assembly GCF_036281785.1 of Streptomyces chiangmaiensis. Taxonomy (NCBI): domain Bacteria; kingdom Bacillati; phylum Actinomycetota; class Actinomycetes; order Kitasatosporales; family Streptomycetaceae; genus Streptomyces; species Streptomyces chiangmaiensis. Next base: position 7,707 of record NZ_JAYWVC010000161.1, read on the forward strand.
AGAGCGTGACGCCCTCCTTGCGTGCGTGCTGGCCCAGTTCGGTCAGGCCGGCAAGAAGGACCTCGCGGTCCTCTGCCTCGGTACGCGGCGGCTCGAAGGGCGGGAGGCGGCGCGAGAACATCCCGTAGGAGGCGGGTGTCTGGGCGCCCAGGCCGCCGATCTCGGCGATCACGGTGAGCTGTGACTTCATCTGGGCGATGGCGTCGCGGCGCAGGTCGGCGTCGAAGGCACCAAAGAAGTGCAGCATGTCGACACAGACGGTGGGCATGACCACACCGTCCTTGCGGGCCCGCTTCAGCTCATCGAGTCGCGATGCGAAGTGCAGGTCGCCCTTGCCACGCAGTTCGATGGCGTCGTAGCCGGCCTGCTGGGCGAAGTCCCACTTGGCCTGCAGGGTGTCTCCGGGCAGGAGTTGCTCCTGAACGGCGGTCTTGAGCATGAGGGGGCCTTTCAGAATTCCAGGACGACCTGCAGCGCCTCGGCGGGGCGCTCGTCGAGCAGCACGTAGGCGTCGGCCGCGTCGGCGGCCGGGATGACGTGGCTGACCAGGGTGGTGACGTCCACCTGCCCTTCGGCGACCAGGCGCAGGAAGGTCTGCTGGAGGCGCTCGACGCTCCAGCGGTGCGACAGCTGCGGGGGGACGCCGCCGATCTGTGAGCAGATGAGCTGGACGCGGTTGTGGTGGAACTCGTCGCCCAGGCGCAAACCGATGCCGTCGCCCTGGTAGAAGCCGGAGGCGACCACGCGGCCGCCGGCGGCGACCGAGCGCAGGGCCTCGTGCAGGGCCGGGTAGGCACCGCTGATCTCGATGGCGAGGTCGGCGCCGAGTCCGGCGGTGGCTTCGCGGATGCGTTCGGCCACCGCATCCGTGCGGGCGTTGAGCGTGTGATGTGCGCCATACCGCTTGGCGGTCTCCAGACGGCCGTCGAGCGCGTCGACGGCCGTCACGCGGGCGCCGTTCAGCTGCGCGAGCCGGGTGGTGAGCAGGCCGATGACGCCCTGGCCGAACACGGCGACGTCCTCGCCGAGGTGGATGTCACCGGCCAGCACGGCGTTGTACGCAATGGCACCGACCCGGGCGAAGGCCCCGGCCAGGGGCTCGAGCCCGGTCGGCAGGGTGTGGCCTGCCATGCGCTCGGCGGGGACGATGCCCTCGCTGCGGTGCCCCCAGATGCCCCACACCAGGTCGCCGGGCTGCGGAAGCCCCGGGGCGTCGGCCAGGTCCGGGGAGACCTCGACGACCTCGCCGACCTCGGAGTAGCCCCATCCGGCCACGGGGTACCGGATGCCGGCCTCGCCCTCCCGGAAGAGCCGGGCCTCGGGGTCCCAGGTACGCGTCAGATAGGGGTTGGTCCCCCGGTAGGCGGTGAGCTCGGTACCGGCCGAGATGCCCGAATACCGGGTGCGGACTCTGAGGTGGCCCGGGGGCAGTTCTGCTCCGACGTGCTCGGCGACCTCCACCTGGCGAGGGCCGGTGAATTGAACGACGCGTTCCACGGATGGCTCCGGAAGTGGTGCGGGGGTGAGTTGCGTCGACGATATCTCCAACTTATGTCTTGTCAATACGCAAAACTAATGCTGAGATGCGTGCCCAGTAGTCGTAAGCCGGAACAAGGACACGCAATGCGCACCATGACCCGGCGGTCGAGGATGACCGCGGTCGGCGTCACAGCAGCCCTGGGACTCGGGCTGCTCACGGGCTGTTCCAGCAGCACGGGACCCGGCAAACCGGACCGCGAGATAACGGTCTGGTCACAGGAGAACCTCCCAGATCGCATCGCGGCAACACAGAAGGCGATCGACGGATTCGAGAAGAAGACCGGGATCAAGGTCCATCTCGTCGGCGTCGACGAGGGCCAGATGCCCCAACTGATCATGTCGGCCGCCGCAGCCGGCAAGCTCCCCGACGTCATCGGCGCGGCCCCGATGGGCCAGGTCTGGCAGATGTACACCAACGGCCTGCTCAACACGGACATCCCGAAGAAGATCATCGGCGAGCTGGGGCGCGGCACCTTCAATGCCAACGCGCTCAACCTGACATCCGACGGGAACACCAGCCTCGGCGTGCCCTCCGACGCCTGGCTCCAGCTGCTGGTCTACCGCAAGGACCAGTTCGACCAGAAACACCTGTCGGCCCCCGACACCTACGAGCACTCCCTGACCGCCGCCAAGGCGCTCACCACCAAGGGCAACGACGGCATGTCGGCAGCCACCGACCCCGGCGATGCCTTCACCTCGCAGAGCTTCGAGAGCCTCGCCCTCGCCAACGACTGCCAGCTCGTGGACGACCACCACGACGTCGCCCTCGAGTCCCCGCAGTGCGAGACGGCCTTCAAGACCTACGACCAGCTCGCCCGCACCTACGGCGCCCCGGGGACCCAGACCGTGGACTCCACGCGCGCGACCTACTTCGCCGGCCGGTCCTCCATGATCATCTGGTCGTCGTTCCTGCTGGACGAGCTCGCGGGCCTGCGCAAGGACGCCCTGCCCAGCTGCTCCCAGTGCAAGCAGGACCCACAGTACCTGTCCCGCAACAGCGGCATCGTCACCGCGCTGAAGGGCCCCGACAGCACCACGGCGGCCCAGTTCGGCGAGATCACGTCATGGGTGACCACCAAGACGGCCGAGACTGCAGCCTCCCGCCAGTTCATCGAGTACATGATGGGCCCCGGCTACGAGACCTGGTTCGGCATGGCCCCCGAAGGCAAGATCCCCGTCCGCCACGGCACGATCGCGCAGCGCGACCTCTACCTCGACGCCTGGCGCAACAGCGACATCGGCGTCGACACCCGCAAGCCCTTCGACCAGGTGTATCCCGCAAGCCTGCTCAACCAACTCGCCAACGGCGTCAGCAACATGCGGCGCTGGGGCATCACCCAGGGCGAAGGCGCCCTCGTCGGCGCCACCAACGGTGAACTCCCCGTGCCGAAGGCCATCGGCGCCATGACCAGCGGACAGATCTCCCCCTCCGAGGCCGCCCAAGAAGCCGACGACGACGTCGCCGCCCTCAAGAAGTCCCTGCAGTAGCCGCCCGCATGCACGCCCGCAAAGGTCGCCCCATGACAACAGCCCCCGTCGGCGCACCGCAGCGCCGGGACACCAGCCCGCGCTCGACAGACCGGTCCGCCGATCGCCGACGGCGCCCGATGACCGCCAGCCGTCGCGCCAACCGCGCCGGACTCGCCTTCGTGTCCCCCACCTTCATCGTGGTCCTCGTAGTAGTCATCCTGCCCATCCTGTGGACCGTGCTCCTGGCGTTCCAGCACGCCAAACTGGTCGACATCCAGGGCATGGGCATCTTCGGAAACTGGTCCCTGGACAACTTCGCCCAGGTCTTCGACTCCGCCGGATTCTGGTCCAGCCTGGCCACCACCCTGCTGTACACCGCGGGCGCCACTCTGGGCTCCGTCGTCCTCGGTCTCATCGCCGCCCTCGCCCTGCGCAAGCCGTTTCGCGGTCGAGGACTGCTGCGCGCGGCGATGCTGCTGCCCTACGTCGCCCCCGTCGTCGCCGTGGCCTTCGTCTGGGAAGTCGCCCTGAGCCCGCAATACGGCATAGTCAACAACTGGGGCCACCGCTTGTTCGGATGGGACAACCCCATCGCCTTCCTCTCCACCCGCGAGTACCAAGTCGACCTGCTCGGCCTGCACTTCGACGTACCGCTGGCCCTGCTGACCGTCATCGTCTTCGAGTGCTGGCGCTACTTCCCCTTCGCGTTTCTGTTCATCCTCGCCCGGCTGCAGGCGGTACCGCACGGCCTGGAGGAGGCCGCCATGGTGGACGGGGCCACCCTCACCCAGCGCTTCCGCCACATACTGCTGCCCCAACTGATGCCCGTCATCGCTCTGCTATGTGTTCTTCGCTTCATCATGACCTTCAACAAGTTCGACGACGTCTACCTCCTGACCGGGGGCGGGGCAGGAACGGACGTCGCCGCCGTCCGGGTCTACGACTTCCTCACCGCCCGCTACGACGTGGGAGCCGCTGCGGCCCAGGCCCTCGTCCTGGCCGCCTCCCTGATGATCCTGCTGGGCTTCTACTTCAAGTTCTTCGGCAACAAGGTCCAGGAGGAGTCGTGACCCGCAAGGCCGTTCTGAGCAGGGCCCAGTTCGAGGACAAACTCTTCGGCGTCCTGCGCTGGTTCGTCATCGCGTTCCTCGCAGTGATCACCCTGCTGCCCTTCTACTACATGCTGCTGCTGTCGGTGAAACCCATCGACGCGCTCCTGCTCGACCCGGGATCGCTGTGGGTCTCGGCCAAGGACTTCACGCTGTCCACCTACCGCGATGTCCTCAAGTCCACCGACGACGGCGGGCAGGGCTTTTTGAAGTTCCTGCTCAACTCCGCGCTGGTCTCGATCGCCACGGTGATCCTCACCCTGCTGGCCGCCGTGCCCGGCGCCTACGCCGTCAGCCGCCTCAAGTTCTTCGGCCACCGCCAGGTCAGCGCGCTCTTCCTCGCCGTCTACCTGTTCCCGGCGACCCTGCTGGCCGTTCCGCTGTTCGTCATCTTCGCCAAGATGGGGCTGTCCTCCAGCCTGGTCGGCCTCGCCATCGTCTACGTCGCCCAGACCGTGCCCGTGGCGATCTACATGCTGAAGAACTACCTCGTCACCATCCCCCCGTCCATCGAAGAAGCGGCAGCGATCGACGGCGCCGGCCGACTGCAGACCGTCCGCAAGGTGATCCTGCCTCTCGCCCTGCCCTCCATCATGGCGACCGGCCTCTACGTGTTCATGATCGCCTGGAACGAGTTCCTCTTCGCTCTCCTGTTCCTGGCCGCCGACCCCGGCAAGTGGACCGTCTCCCTCGGACTGGCGCAGCTGTCCAATGGCGTGGAAGTGCCCAAGACGATCCTCATGGCCGGTTCGGTGGTATTGACGATTCCTGTGGTACTTCTGTTCTTCGCCGCCGAACGCATGCTCACCGAGGGCCTGACCAGCGGCGCCGACAAGGGCTGAGCCATGGGGAATGTCATGATGACGCCAAGTCAGGTCAGCGCGGGAGAACTGCTGCAACTGATCCGCAGCGGCCGCGCCAACACCCGCGCCGACCTGCAACGCGCCACCGGCCTGTCCCGCTCCACCATCGGACAGCGACTGGACCTCCTCAACCGCGCCGGCTGGCTTCGGCACACCGCCGGCGCCTCCACCGGCGGCCGCCCGTCCCACACAATCGCCTTCGACCCGACGCACGGGTCGGTGATCGCCGTCGATCTCGAGACCCGGCACGCCCGTGCCGCCGTGCTGGATCTGGCGGGCACCATCCTCGCCGAGCACACAGGCCCCCTGCACATCACCGACGGCCCGGACGAAGTGCTGGACCAACTCGCAGGCTGGTTCCCGGATCTGATCGGCGCCGCCGGTGTGGACGCCACCCATGTGAGCGGCATCGGACTGTCGGTGCCCGGCCCCGTCGACTGGGAGACAGGGCGGGTCATCGAGCCGCCCATCATGCCCGGCTGGGACCGTTACCCCGTCCGGGAACGCCTGCAGAAGGCCTACGCCGATCACGTGGGCCCGAGCATGGAGGAGGGCCCGGTCCCGGTCTTCGTCGACAACGACGCCAACCTCATGGCAATGGCCGAGCACCAGGCCAACCACCGCGACAGCTCGGCCTTCGTCCTCGTCAAGGTCTCCACCGGCATCGGCGCCGGTGTCGTTGTGGGCGGCAATGTCTTCCGCGGCATCGACGGCGGCGCCGGCGACATCGGCCACATCCGCCTGCACGACCGCCCCGACGCCCTGTGCATGTGCGGCTCCTACGGCTGCCTGGCCGCCGTCGCCAGCGGACGGGCCCTCGCGCGGGAGCTGTCCGCCCTCGGTTTCGGCGCCGCCTCCGGCTCGGACGTCAGACGCCTGCTCGCCGAGGGCCACCCCGACGCCATCCGCCTGGCCCGGGAGGCCGGGCGCCGCGCCGGAGAAGTCCTGGTGACCGTCGTCACCCTGCTCAACCCGGGCGTCCTGATGCTGGCCGGAGACCTCTCCGGAGTGCCGTTCATGACCGGAGTCCGCGAACTGCTCTACCAGCGCGCCATACCCCGTGCCACCGCCAACCTCCAGGTCGTCACCTCACGGCTCGGCGACCACGCCGGTGTCATCGGAGCCGCCTCCATGGTCGTGGAGTTCCTCTACTCCCCCGACCGCGCCGACACCCGTCTCAACCGCCTCGCACAGTAGCGCCGAGACGCCACACACCCACAGGAACACCGTGACCATAGAACCTGCCCCCTGGACGCACCGACCCATCGAGGTCGGGCTCGCCGGCGCCGGGCCCTGGGCCCGTGCCATGCACGCCCGCATACTCGCCGCAGGACCCGAAACACGATTGACCGCAGTCTGGGCCCGCCGTCCTGAAGCGGCCCAGCAGGCCGCCGCCCCCTACGCGGCCCATGTCGCTGCCGACTACGACGAACTCCTCGACCACTGCGAAGCCGTGGCTTTCGCCGTCCCGCCCGCCGTCCAGGGCGAGCTGGCACCCCTGGCCGCCAAGAGAGGAAGGGCACTGCTGCTGGAGAAGCCTCTCGGCCCCGACCTGCCCACGGCCCAGCGCGTGGCGGATGCCATCGCCGAAGCCGGCGTGATCTCCCAGCTCGTCCTCACCAAGCGCTACCACCCGACCACTCGCGCCTTCCTCGACGCCGCTCGCACCCTCGACATCGCCGGCGCACGGTCCTGCTATCTCCACGGCGCCTTCCTCGGAGGCGACTTCGCCACCGGCTGGCGTCTCGAACACGGCGCGCTGCTCGACCTGGGCCCCCATCTCCTCGACCTCCTGGATGCCGCGATCGCCCCCATCACGGCCATTCGCAGCACAGGGGACCCCCGGCGCTGGATCGAGCTCACGTGCGAACACGCCAACGGTGCCGTGAGCCAGGCTTCCTTGTCCGGTTCCGTCAACCTGCCGCGCGCCGTCACCCGCGTCGAACTCTTCGGCCCGGCCGCGTCATTGGCCTACGACACCGCCGACATCGACCACGAGGAGGGCTGGCCGATCCTGCGCCGTGACTTCGCCACGGCCGTACGCACCCACACGCCGACGGAACTCGACGCCCAGCGCGGCCTGTATCTGCAATCCCTCATTGAACGGGCCACACAGCAGTGAACTGACCTGAGGATCCGGCGTTGTCTTTGATGCGTCCCCATTTTGCGATCTCGACGTTGCTTCCCCCCGAGTGATCCTGGGCACCACGACCTCGTCCCGATGCCCGCGTGGGCATCGTGCGCATCGCGGCGGTCGCCTTTATCCCTTCCTGAAGACGACCGGGTAGAAGATGAAGCATGGGAACGCGTTAGTGCCGCACCCGGGATCCGGGTGCGGCCAGCCTCCCCACATACGCGGTCCATCTGGGCGATGCGATCGGTTCTCCGAGGGGCTTCGCTGCCCCGGAGTAATGGTCAGCACAACCAGGCGGGCCTCGTTCTTTCACCGCCGCGGCAGTCAGCAGGGATGTCGTCGCCCCTTGGAGCCCATACGCCCCTTGCGACCACGGCCGCAGCCGACCGGAGATGTATGGATCATGCCTCCCACCACGGTTCCATGCCCCGCTCGGCGACGAACTCGTGGAAGTCCATGTTGCCGATCTCCAGGTTGCACGCCATCGATCCGACCATGCGGCACGGCAGCACGGCGGGCTGCCCCGGCGTGTCGTAGAGGTCGACGACGGTCAGCGGCCGGCCGGACTCGGCAAAGGTCCTGGCGTCGGCGAGCGCGACCAGCGTGGTGTGCTCCTCGGACGGCATCATCGCCGGTACCTGGCCCGGCAGGAGGCCCTCGAACGCCCGGTGCGCGACGACCAGCGCCGTGAGCGGGTAGTTGTCCACGTCGATCTCATCCGGGTCCTGGTCCGCGCCGACCCAGCCGTCCTCGTCGACCCCGCCCAGGTCGTCGAGAAGGGCGCGCCAGCCGGCCTCGTCGTCGAAGGAGGTACGGACCAGCACGGCCGCTCAGGAGGATCGCCGTGCGCGACGACCGTCACGCACGACCCGACGGCGCGGCGAACAGGGCCACGCTTGCGAGCTCACTGCCGCGACCCGCGACGGGTCGGGCCATGGGCAGTCGGCCCACCGCCCGGCCTTGCTCGGCATTGCCGTTCAGTGCCGTGTCTGTTCGTGGTCCGGACTTGGTTGGGCAGTGTCGTTCGAGATTGTTCCGGGTTTGGTGTGGAGGACTTCGCGGGCCTGTTCGGCGGCGCGGGTGATGCTTTCGCTGATGAAGTCGAGGAAGCGGGCGATGTTCTCCAGGCGGGTGGCGGCGGGGGTGTGGGGGCCGAGGACGGCGACGCCTTGGCGTGCGGTTTCGACGAGCTGGTCGTTGGATCGCGCACTGGCGATCGTCGCCTGGTAGAAGAGTTCGTCGTCGACGACGTAGCGGTCGCGGCGGCGTTCGTCGCGTTCTCGACGGACGAGGCTCTGGCTCTCCAGAAAGGCAATCGCCTTGGAGATGGACGCCGGGCTGACCTGGAGGTGCTGGGCGAGTTGGGATGCGGTGAGGCTGCCCGCGTCGGTGGTGAACAGGCAGGTGAGCACCCGGGCCGTCATCTTGGGCAGACCCGAAGCCATGAGGACGGTGGTGAGCGTCTCCTCGTACTCGGCCACGGCCTCGGCGTCGCGTCCGTGTGGCTGGGGAACCGACTCCGCCCCTCGGGGGGAGGCGGGCCTGCGCCGGTGGGAGCGCCGTTCTGTGGCGCGGTGGGCCAAGTCGGCGCGGTAGGCGGTGGGGCCGCCGTTGCGCATCACCTCACGCGTGATCGTCGACGTCGGACGCTCGAGGCGTCGGGCGATCTCCGCGTAGGGGAGGCTGTCGGCCAGCCCCAGCGCGATCTGCTGGCGTTCCTGCTGGGTGAGCCTGCCTCCCGGCATCGCGATCTCCTCGGTGATCCTTCGTGGTGGTCCCTGGTCCCCCCACCATAGCGTTCATTCCTCATTCATTGCAATGATCGGGTGCTCGCCGTTGCGTTACCAACAAGCCCGTTGCAACGATTTTATCAATTTTACCTGCACTAATGTCGCATCCACGCAACGAACTTGTTGCCGGGATTCGGAAAGCAACGTAGCGTTTTCGGCGCCAGAAACAACGAGCGAGCACCGGAGAGCACGATGCAGAAGTTCGACACCCCCGCCCCGATCTCCGCCGTCCTGGACATCCCCGCCGGACGCATCCAGTTGATCGCCGCCGACCGCGCCGACACCACCGTCGAGGTCCTGCCCGCCAACCCCTCAAAGAGCCGCGACGTCCAGACCGCCGAGCAGACCACCGTCGCTTACGCCGACGGCGTCCTGCGGATCCACACCCCCGAGCCCAAGAACCAGCTCTTCGGCCCGTCCGGATCCCTGGAGGTCACCGTCCAGCTGCCCGCCGACTCCCGCATCGAGGCCAAGGCCGCCGGCTCCGAGCTCCGCGGCGTCGGACGCCTCGGCGACATCGCCTTCGAAGGCGCATACCGCCAGATCAAGATCGACGAAGCCGCGAGCGTCCGCCTCGCCGCGCTCGACGGCGACGTCGAGGTCGGCTGGCTGGGCGGCCCCGCGGAGATCACCACCGCAAGGGGCGACATCCGGATCACCGAGGCCGTGCGCGGCACGGTCGTGCTCCGCACCGAGTCCGGCGACATTTCGGTCGCCGCCGCCGCCGGCGTCTCGGCCACCCTGGACGCCGGCACCGGCTACGGCCGCATCAACAACGCCCTCAAGAACGATGGCACCGCCGAACTGGAGATCCGCGCCACCACCTCCCACGGCGACATCACCGCCCGCAGCCTCTGAAGGAGCAGAACCAGGACTGTCCGGCCGGGCCCACCACGATCGAGATCCTGCCGGTCGTCGAGGACGACGCGGCACTCCGTCTCCAGAGGCCTGCGATCCACGTGCAGGCCGCTGGAGAAGTCGAACCAGACACTCTCACGCGACCAGGTGGAACACATGACGAAGAACAGCACTTCCCCGACGGATTCGACGTGGACCGGCATGGTGCCGGTCGACGACACGGCCCTGGCCGTCACCGACACCGGCGGTCCCGGTACCCCCGTGGTCTACCTCAACGGCCAGTTCGCCACTCAGGGGTACTGGCGCCGGGTCCTCGCCGAACTGGGCCCACAATGGCGGCACATCACCTACGACGAGCGGGCTCGCGGCAAATCGAAGCGTTCGGCGGACTATTCCTTCGGGGCAGCCGTCCGGGATGTCGATGCCGTTCTCGCGGCCCGGGGCGTGGATCGGGCGCTGCTGGTGGGCTGGTCCTACGGGGCGTGCGTCGCGGCGCACTGGGCCGACCGGAATCCGGAGCGTGCCTTGGGCGCGGTCCTGGTCGACGGCGCATTCCCGTACGACTGGCTG
>NZ_JAYWVC010000162.1:0-17908 GCF_036281785.1 Streptomyces chiangmaiensis
CACTAGTGTGCCCGTACGTCGTGGCTCATGAGCGACAGCGAGAGCGGCAGCTTCAGCGAGAACGGCGCACTGCGGCAGTACTCGCAACGTTCGGCATTGACTACCCGTACGGACCCCAGGGGCGTGCGGCATGAACCACCTTCGACGCCTCCCGTTCAACGGGCCGGAAGGCAAGCCAGCGTTCATTCCGGTCAACAACCCGGACGGCGCGCTCTCGCGGTTCGCCGACGCTGTCGAGGCTCAACAACTGACCGTAGGCCAAACAATTTTGGCGCTGGTGCGCCCGATGCTTGACGTCGCGCTGACAGCGGATGAGGCGCGCTACATGCTGCGACGTACGGCGGAATGCCTCAGCGACGCGCTAGGCGTGGCGGAGTCGCGCGGCCAACGGCTAGGGCTGTCGGACGAACCTATTTCCGGCACTGCCGCTGACCTACTGAGCAAAGCGCTGAAACAGGCGACGCCTGACGCATAGTCGTAGCGCACAGCAGTACATGACCCAACCATCCCTCAAACACACGAAGCCCCGTATGCGCCCTGCGAGATTCGTAGGCGTCAACGGGGCTTCGTCGCTTCCTGGGGGGGCTCGCAGGGCTACGCAGGCCGCATTCCACTTCTTCGGCCTGCCGCCGCCCGTCCGCGCCGGGCCGGGGCGGCGGCGAACGGCAGCGCGGTGGTGCCGGAGATCAACGGAGGGAGTCGGCAGTCAGCAGCCCAGGATCACCGGACGATCCGGTGCGGTGTGGGATGCCTGGAGCGCCGTCGCGTGGGGCGTGGCCGTGGCCGTGGCGAAGCAGCCGTAGATCGTGCCGGCGGGGAGCAGGCATGTACGGTCCCCGTGTCGGCGGGATGCGGGTCGCCTGGGGAGCCTGACGCTCGTCGGCGCGGTCATCGGGTGGCCTGCCGGGAGCGGCCCAGGACGGGCAACGCGGCCGCCAGGGCGAGTGCGGCGGCGCCGGACACCAGAAGCGGGACGTGCCCGTCGGCGCCCCAGGCGAGTCCGGCCCACAGGCCGGCGACGAGCACAGCGGCGCCGGTGGCGCCCTGGTAGAGGCCCTGGGCTGTGCCCTGTTGGCGATCGGGGACGAGGGTGGAGATCCAGGCCTTGCCGACACCGTCGGTGCAGGCGGCGAATCCCCCGTACAGGGGCAGGACCACAAAGACCAGCCACGGAGTGTGAATGAGGCCAAGGCCGAGGTAGCCGACGGCGAAGAAGAGCAGACCGGCCATGAACACGAGCGGGCGCGGCAGCCGGTCGGAGACGGCTCCAGCGGGGTAGGACAGGGCGGCGTAGGCGAGGTTGTAGACCACGTACGCGCCGAAGACGCCGGCCGTGGACAGGCCCAGATCGTGGGCGCGGAGCAGGAGCAGCGCGTCGGGGAAGTTGACCAGGTTGAAGACGAGCAGCACGGCGAGGACACGCCAGTACGGCCGGGGCAGGGACCGCCACGGAGTCCGTGCTGTCGTCGTCGACGCGCTGCCCTTCCGGCCCGGGTCACGGACAGCTGCGACCAGGGCGACCGAGGCCACGGCCGGGATCACCGCGACCCAGAACAACGGCCGCAGACGGTGGTCGAGGGCCTCGTACAGCGCCAGGCCGGCCAGCGGGCCCACCACGGCACCTGCGGTGTCGGCAGCCCGGTGCAGTCCGAACACCTTGCCGCGCTGCCCGTTGGGAACGCCGTCGACGAGGAGGGCATCGCGGGGTGCGCCCCGCATGCCCTTGCCGAGGCGGTCGACCACTCGCGCCACCAGCACCAGAGGCCACACGGTGGCGAGCGCGATGAGCAGCTTGCCGACCGCGGCCAGCCCGTAGCCGGCGCTGATGAGGGGACGGCGGGCGAAGCGGTCGGAGAGTCTCCCGGCGGCGACCTTGGTGACCGACGCAGCACCTTCGGCCAGGCCCTCGATGGCACCGACCACGGCAGGCGGGGCGCCGAGCACGGTGGTGAGGAAGATCGGCAGGATCGGGTAGAGGAGTTCGCTGGCGGCGTCCTGGAGGAAGGAGACCCCGCACAGCACTTTGACGTTGCGGGTCAGCCACGCGGGGCGTCGTGCTGATGATGATGTCGCAGTGGTGGGCCGATTCACGGGTGCAGGATCTCCAGGAACCGGCCGAGCGCCGAGGTGGCGTCGGCCAAAGCGAGGGCTATCACCGTGACCGGTGACGCGGCAAGCATGGCGGCGCTGTGGCGGCTTTCCGGGCGGGTGCCCTGCAGGGCGCGGACCCGGGCGGTGACCTGGTGACGGGCCGCTGCGGCGAGGGCGAGCCGCCGGGCCAGCGGAGGGCCTGTGGCAGCCAGTACGGCGGGAGCCAGGAGCAGGAGGTAGACAGTCAGGTACACGAACGTCGTTGACGCGACCGACGACACCGCCCTGGTTCACCGCCGCTAGCGCGGCTAAGACACGCCCGGTACTGGCTGGACAGGTAACAGAGAACCGGCCGGCTGCGCTGCAAGTGTGAGGAGTGCTCTCACTCTGAGTCGCGAGACGGCGGACGAGGCCATTTTTGATAATTATTACGTTTGTTAGGCCGTAAAGTTCCTGTAAACGCCTGGGGTTGAAGGAGTGCACAGGGGTACGGTTCCGGCGCTCGGCAGTAGGAGATCAAGTGCGGCCGTAGGGGCGGCCGCGACTTACGCCGAAGAAGCCGGAGACAGTCCATGCGTGTGTATTCCGCACGGCGCAGATCGCGCCGCGGGGCGGAGAGTGGCGGCAGAACGGCACTCGCCGTCGTCGCTGCGGCACTCCTGATAGCGGGGACGGGACCCGTCGCCGCGTACGGGGCGAGCGACACGGACTCCAGCCGCCACAACACGGCGGGCGAGGAGTCACACGAGCTGATGGAGTCCATCGACTCGTTCAACGAGCCGAGGCTCTCGCCCGGCGGCCGGATCGCGCCGGGCGCATACGCCGACGCCTGGGCGCACATCAAGAACATGCCAGTCAAATCCAGCAGTTGGAGCGAGGTCACCACCTCGCCGTACAACGAGGACGCGCTGCACTACCGCGACCACTCGGCCTCCAACTCCGGTGGCGGAGCCGGCCACTCTGCGGGCCGTATCGCCGCCCTGGCCACCGACCCGACACACCAGGGCGTGGTCTACGCCGGCGCCGCCGGCGGCGGCGTGTTCCGCTCCACCGACGACGGAAAGACGTGGACGCCGATCGCCGACCGGCTCCCCGCCCTGTCCGTGGGCGCCCTCGCGGTCGCGCCCGACGGCTCGCTCTGGCTGGCCACCGGCGAGGCGACCACCGCCTCCGACAACTACCTGGGCAGCGGCGTCTACCGCCTCGCGGACCCGGCCACCGGCACCTTCAGCGAGAGCGACAAGGTGGGCGGTACGGAGCTGGACTCCACCTCCATCCACACCGTCACCTTCGACAAGGCAGCCGGAAACGTCTTCGCGGCCACCTCGCACGGTGTCTTCCGCCGTCCGCTGTGGGCCGGCCAGTCCTCCGCTTGGACCAAGGTCCTCGCCCCCTGCGCGGGCGTCGGCATCAGCGGCGTGAGCTGCGGGGTGGACAGTCACTACGCGGACATCGCCAACGACATCGCCGTGCAGCCCGGCAGCGATGGGACCAAGCTGCTGGCCAACGTGGCCTGGCGCAGCGGCGCCGACTACAACGGCTTCTACTACTCCGACGACGCGGGCACGACCTGGAAGCGCGCCAACCCGACCGGTGCGATCAACCCCGCCGAGATCGGCAACGCCGCCTTCGCGTACGCGGCCGACGGCAGCAAGCTGTACGTCTCGATGGAGTCCCCCAAACTCCTCAACAAGTCCTCCGGCTCCGGGGTGTACTCGGTCCTCGCCGGCGTGTACGTCAGCCAGAGCGGCAACGCGAACGGCTCGTTCAAGCAGATCGCCACCTCCTCGTCGCTGTCGACCACCGGCTCCGCGATGAAGGTCCACGAGATCGGCACCGGCTACCAGCCTGGCTCCCAGGCCTGGTACGACCAGGTCATCGCGGTCGACCCGAGCGACCCGAACCACGTCTACCTGGGCCTGGAGGAGATGTTCGAGTCCAGGAACGGCGGCGCCACCTGGACGGCGGTGGGCCGCTACTGGAACTTCGGCATGCCCTGCTTCAGTTACGACCCGGCGCAGAACACCTGTGACGGTGACGTGATGCACTCCGACCAGCACGCCCTCGCCTTCTCGCAGTGGAAGGGCAGCACACCGGAGGTGTTCGTCGGCAACGACGGCGGCGCCTACGCCCGCCCGACCACGCAGATGGCGGCCGGCTGGCGCAACCTCAACGAATCGGGCACCCTGCGCAACCTCCAGTACTACTCGGTGCGCGCGGGGAAGATGACCGACGGCAGCGGTGACGCCGTCTGGGGCGGCCTGCAGGACAACGGCGTCTCACTGCTCGCGCCCAAGGGCGCCACCTACCAGGGACAGCAGCTGAACCCGAACGGTCAAATGGTCTCCCCGTACGGCGGTGACGGCGGCGACCAGCTCGTCAACCCCGACAACGGCTGCCAGACAGTCGGCGAATACGTCGACCTCGCGCTGCAGATCACGAACAACTGCGGCTACACCGCGAGCGACGACGGCTCCGAGGACGTGATCACCGACATCGCACCCGGCGACCCGGGAGCGCGCTTCACCGCCCCGTTCAGCGCGGACGAGACCGACCCGAACGGCCTGTGGGTCGCGGGCGGCCAGTACGTCTGGGGCAACACCAAAACCTGGAAGAGCACCTCAGGAGCCGACTGGACCAAGCTGTACGACCTGGGCGCGGGACACTCCGCTTCGGCGGTCGCCAGCCGCAACCACGTGACGTGGGCGGCCTGGTGCGGCCCCTGCTCCTCGGTCACCGACTCCTTCGGGCGGGGCATCGCCACCAACTACGGCGGCAGCTGGCACCAGGTGAACCTGCCCACTGCCTTCCCGAACCGCTACATCTCCGGTTTGGCCATCGACCCGTCCGACGCGTCCGGCAAGACGGTCTACGCGGTCATCAACGGCTTCTCGCGGCACTGGAACGAGGGCCCCGGCGCGGGCTACGGCCACGTCTGGAAGACGACGGACGGCGGCACGACCTGGACGGACATCAGCGGCGACGCCTCGGCCACGGACTCCTTCCCCGACGCCCCGTCCAACGCGGCGCTGGTCACCAAGGACGGCACCCTCGTAGTCGCCACCGACCTGGGCGTGTTCACCAGCACCTCGCCCGGGCACTGGGCGCGCCTGGGCACGAACCTGCCCACCTCGCCGGCGGTCTACCTGTCGCCGAGCCCGGACGGCAATCAGGTCTACGTGGCCACGCACGGCCGCGGCATCTGGAAGACGCAGACGCCGTAACGCCACACCCAATCCCCCAGCGCTGCCCCCGGCAACGGCCGGGGGCAGCGCCCGGGCCCCCGGACCGATCAAGGTCTGGGGGCCTCAGCCGTCTGGCCGTCTCGCCGCAAGTGCTGTGCAAGTCCGTGAGTTGTTCGTAGCGCCTGGCGCGCACTGGCTGTCCGAACTCGAGCGGGCCGCCACGGCCCTGAGCGCCCTCGAGGCCGCCGCTCTGGCTGGTGAGGACGCGGACGGCCCGGTTGAGAGAGGGCCCGCTCCGGCTACTCATGGGGTGCGTCGGCGGGTAGGCCGGCGAGGCGGCGTACGACGCTGAGGCCGTCGGCGGTGCCGGGCCAGTGCGAGGCGAGGGCATCGGTGCCGGCCTGCCGGATGACGGTGCGCAGGACCAGGGCGACGGCGATGGCGTCGTCGGCGTAGCCGAGAACGGGGATGAAGTCGGGGACCAGGTCGATGGGCAGGGCCAGGTAGCCGACCAGGAGCCACAGCAGCCAGCGGGTACGGCGCGGCAACGACCTGTCGCGAGCGAGCCGGGAGATCAGGCGCAGCAGGTCCGGCAGGAGGCGAACTGCCTCAGTCAGCAGGTTGCCCTTGGGGCGGGCGAGCGCGAGGGCTCCGAGTAGGAGCAGCCAGCACACCAGCAGGCCGGCGGCGATGCCGATCACGATCTGCCATACGTCACTCACTGCCCACTCCTGCGTGTCGTGGCTTGATCAGGCTCGTACGAGTCCTTCCTGGACCATGTTACGGGTGTAACATCCGCATCGGCTGCGGGGTCGTCCCCCCGCTCCTCGGCCCCGCAGCCGCCAGCAGATGATCGGGCCGGAGCTAGACCCTACATGCTGTAGGGTTCCCGCCATGAGCTGGATCCACGCCGTCGTTCTCGGCTTGCTGCAGGGGCTGACCGAGTTCCTGCCCGTCTCCTCCAGCGCGCACCTGCGGGTGTTCTCCTCGCTGGCCGGCTGGCAGGACCCGGGCGCGGCCTTCACGGCCGTGACCCAGCTGGGCACGGAGAGCGCCGTGCTGATCTACTTCCGACGCGATATCGTCAACATCATCGGCACCTGGAGCCGTTCCCTGGTGCGGCCCGAACTGCGCAAGTCCTCGGATGCGCGGATGGGCTGGTTCGTGATCGCCGGCACCCTGCCGATCGGCGTGCTGGGCATGGCCTTCCAGGACATCATCGAGACCTCGCTACGGGACCTGCGCATCGTGGGCACCACGCTGATCGTGTTCGGGCTGATCCTGGCGATCGCCGACCGCACCCGGGCCGTGCAATCCTGCAAACCGTAAGGTGAACACATGCCTGCACGGACCACGGACGCGGCCGGGCGCGAGAGCACCTGCGGCTACCCCGCCCGGGCGGCATGTACTCAGAGCCGCTACGGTCGCGCTGTGGTGAGCGAAGTGGATACGCGATGGCTGTTGGTGTCGGTGACGACGGCCGGGGCGGCGCCGTCCTTGCGGATGCAAGTGTGGCGGAAGCTGAAGGGGCTGGGGGCGCTGTATCTGCAGCAGTCCGTGTGTCTGCTGCCCGACCGGCCTGCTCTGGGCGCTGCCTTGACCGAACTGCGGGAGCGTGTGCGTACGGACGGAGGGCGGATGCGCGTCGTGCACGTCGAGATCGCCGACGAGAGCGAGAGCAGGGAACTCGCCGAGGAGATGACCGCTGCCATCGACGAGGAGTACGCGGAGGTGCTCGAGCGGATTCCGTCGTTCTTCGCCGAGTTGGAGATGGAATCCGGGCGCGATCGTGCCATCTTCGCGGAGGTGGAGGAGTCGGAAGCCGACCTGGAGCGGTTCCGTTCCTGGGCGGCGAAGATCGAGGCTCGGGACTACTTCGGCGCGCCGCGGGGCAAACAAGTGCGCGCCGAACTGGGGCGAGCGGCGGCGGCGTTGGCCGTGTTCGAGTCGGCGGCACTGGAGGGCGAGGACGCAAAGGGTTCGCCGTCGCCCCGAGACCGCTGGTCAGAATCCGGTAAGGAGCAGCAGCCCTGAGACGACGAGACCGGGTTCCACCAGGCGCATACTGCCGCTGGCGCCCGCACATGCGTCAGAGATCGGCCGGCCGGTCCCTTACCGGTTGAGCCGACGCTGGGGTGCCGGGGTCGTTGGTGAGAGGTGAACTGGTCACGGAGGCAAGTCCCGTGAACCGAGTGAGCTGTCGGATTCGCCCTGTGATCAAGACGGAGAGAGCGAGCGCAGAGGACGCGGAGACGACGCCGCCGAGGACCAGGCTGGATCGAGCTCCGAGGGCGTCCGACACCAGGCCGACCAGCGGGGCGCCGACGGGGGTGCCGCCGAGGAGAACGAGGAAGTAGACGGACATGACGCGGCCGCGCAGGTGTGGGTCGGAATGAAGCTGGGTCAGCGCGTTGGCCGTGCTGGTCACGATCACCGCGGCGAAACCGGTTGGGACCAGCAGGACCATGAACGTGCCGTAGCCCGGCATCAGACCCAACGCGGTCTCCATCCCCCCGAAGACGACCGAGGTAGTGACCAGACGTCGTGCGGTGGGGGGCTTCCCGCGGCTCGCCCCGTGGATCGCGCCGATGAGGCTGCCCAAGGCGTATGCGGCGGAGAGGTAACCGAAGGCGGCGGCGCCCGAGTGGAAGACCGTGATGGCCACGAGCGAGATGGTCACCTGGAAGTTGAGGCCGAAGGTGCCGACGAAACCGATGACACAGATCGGCAGGAGCAGTTCTGGGGTAGAGGCGATGTCGCGGAAGGCGTCACGCAGCCGAGTATGACCCGGTAGGGGCTGACTGTGGTCACCTGGCTCGTCGCTACGGATGGTGATCAGACCGTAGAGGACAGCCAGGTACGAGGCGGCGTTCACGAGGAATACGGGGCCCGTGCCGAAGATGGCGACGGTCAGGCCCGCTGTGGCGGGGCCGAGGATGCGGGCCACGTTGAACTGGGCGGAGTTCAGGGTGACCGCTGTGGCCACGCGTTCACGGGCGACCAGTTCGGAGATGTACGCGTGGCGGGCGGGACTGTCCAGAGCGGTGGCGGTGCCGAGGGCGAATGCCAGCGCGTACACGGACAGCAGGTTCACCGCCCCGGTGACGGTCAGCAATCCGAGAAGAAGCGACTGCACTCCCATGGCTGCCTGCGTGAGGAGCAGAAGCCGCCGTTTGGGGAACCGGTCGGCGAGGATGCCTCCGGTCAGACCGAACAGGGTTTGAGGCAGGAACTGCAGTGCGGTCACGATGCCGACCGCACTGCCGCTGTTGCCGGTGATATGGAGGACGAGCAGGTCCTGGGCGGCACGCTGCATCCACGTGCCGATGTTGGAGGTCAGCTGCCCGAGCAAGTAGCGTCGGAAGTTCCGGACGGCGAGTGTGGCGCGCACCGCGTTCGGGACCCTCCTCTTGGGACGGCTCGGGTCGCCGGTCGTACGACGCGCGGGCATGCGGGGGTGGGCGCTCATGACATCTGATGGGCGTACGTGCCCGGGACGGACACCTCCACATCGTCGACGTGATGGAAGGTCGGGTGGGGGTGCATGAGGAACTCGTGGTGGGAGATGTTCCACGCATAGGCGCCGGCCATGGCAAAGGCGACCCGGTCGCCGACGCGTAGCCGCTTGACCATGACCCGTCGTGCCAGGACGTCCTTGGGCGTGCACAGCTGTCCGACCAGGGTCACCGGCACGTTATGGGCCCCTGGGCGGCCCCAGGGCCGGAGCCAGACGTCGTCGGGGATCACCTCGAAGGGCTGGTCGTGCTGTTTCGCTGCCGGGGTGCGCAGATGGTGGGTGCCTCCGCGCAGCACGGCGAAGGCCTGCCCGCGGCTGACCTTGATGTCCAGGACCTGGGTGATGTACCAGCCGCAGTAGGCGGTGACCGATCGGCCGGGTTCGATCCGCAGCGTGATGTGAGGGTGGCGGGCCAGGATCGGGCGGAGTCCGGCGCCGAAGGCCGGCCAGTCGAACATCCTGTGGGGACGCGCGTAGTCGACGCCCATCCCCCCTCCGATGTTGACCTCCGCCAGGTCGATTCCGCGTTCGTGAGCCCAGTCTTCGGCCCAGGTCAGGATCTCGTCGACAAGGGCCAGTTGGGCTGGGGCCGTAAGGCCGCTGGCCAGGTGGAGGTGGAGGCCGCGCAGGCGGACGCGCGGTTCAGCGGCGATCACTGCCAAACAGCCGTCCAACTGGGCGGTATCCATACCGAAGGGTGTGGGCTGCCCGCCCATGGCGAGTGCGACCTGGCCGAGGTCGACAGGCAGATTGACACGTAGCAGGGCGTCGACGATCCGGTCGCCCACCAGCGTGGTGACGAGACGCAGTTCGTGTTCGCTCTCGATGTGCAGGCGCTCCACTCCGGCGTCGAGTGCGTGGGTCAGCTCTGTCTGCGTCTTGCCGGGGCCTCCGAAAGCGATCGGGGCATCGGGAGTGAGCCCGCGGACGTGGCTCAGTTCACCGCCGGAGGCCACCTCGAATCCGTCGACGTGCCCGGCCAATGTCCGCAGGATCCGGGGATCGGAGTTGGCCTTGGCCGCGTACAGCAGCTCGACACGTTCCGGCAGTGCGGCCCGAATTGCGTGAACGTGCTCGCGCAGGCCCGGCAGGTCGTAGACGTAGGCGGGCAGGTCGTCGTCGGTGATCCTGGCGACAAGGTCGAGCAGTGCGGACCTCACCGGATCACCTCGCGGGGAAAGTCCCCACCGAGCGGGCTGGGCAGGGGGACGTACATGGCGTGCCGGTCGGCCTTGCGGGCCCAGCGGAGGAGGAGGTTGGCCTTGGCGGGCAGCGGTACACCGGACAACAGGGCGCGCAGGCGTGGCGGTTCGGAGGCGCTGCGGGCGTAGGCGCCGAGGTGGTCGCGGACCAGGCCCCAGAGAGCAGGTTCCAGAGCCGGCTCGATGTCGGCCAGCGCCCCGAGCAGTTCGGCGATGTGATTGACCAGGAGGCAGTACGCGACTCGGTTCCAGCCGCGTTCGGGATCGTAGGTGAGGGGCCCCCGGACGTCGTCCGGCAGGTCGCTGAGGGTGCGCTGGTGATGCTCGGGCAGCAGCTTGGTGCCCTCCAGGTCACGGAAGAACATCTGCGCTGGGGTGCCGTCGGCGTTCACACCGACGACGACGTTCTGCAGGTGGGGTTCCAGCACAACGCCGTGTTCGAAGTAGGCGGCCAGCACCGGTGGCAGCAGCAGTCGCAAGTACGCGTCCCACCAGGCCAGGACGTCCCCGTCGCCACGGGCGAGCAGATGGGAGACGTGGGCTGTACTTGTCGGGTACTCGTCCGCCACCGCGGCGGCGAGCAGGGGTGTCACCCCAGGACGCAGGTGGCGGCGCAGGCCAGAGCGGACGATGACGCCAAGGCCCTCCAACAGGGCAGTGTCGCCGGCGGTGTCGAGTGTGCGGTAGCCGGGCTCGGCGAGGAGCGCGCATCCCGGGAAGCGGTCGGCGAGTTCGGCGAAGAGGGGCTGGAGTAGCCGGTTGAGGGCGACGCCGCCAGACAGTTCATAACTGGCGTGCTTGCGGACGCAGTTGGTGAGGCGCACGTTCAGGCTGAACTTCAAAAAGGTGTCGGTGTCGGGGTGGTACAGCGTGCGTACCGATGCGGTCGGCACCATCACCGGTCCGCTCACTCCGGTGTCGACGACATCCCCGGCAGCCACCGCCTCACGCAGCCGGTCGTGATCTTGCAGCAACCGGTACTGCCAGGGATGCACCGGCAGTATCGCGAACCCCGGATCAGTCGTCCGATGCAGCGCGTCCATCTCGTGCAGCTCGCCCTCCTCACGCACGAGCTGGCGGCGCACTGCCAAGTAGCGCAGGCGGAAGCGTGCACCGGTCTCCGGGCCGTACGCCAGCCAGTCCACCGGGTCGCCTGTACGGGCCTTTGGAGTGGGGTGGAAGCGATGGCCGAACACCAGGGACTGCTCCGACGCCACGTACGGGTCCGCATGCGGCGAGGCGTTGTTCCGCTCTTCCAGCGCGGTGCGGATCGTTTCGCGGCTGTCCGCCACTTGGCTCAGGAACTCTTCGTTGGCGATACCCGTGCGCAGTTCCAGTTCGTCCTGGATGTAATTGGCGAGCTCTCTCCAGCCAACGGTCACCCAGGCTTCGTTGTTGAGCCGCTGCACCGGACCCTGGAAGCGATGTGCTCCGATCAGCGAGACCCGGCGCAGCCGGGAACGCAGCACAAGGCCCCGGCGCGGCAGGCGCAGCAGGAGATGGTCGTCGTCAACCGTCACCTGATGCTCGGGGGCGGACACCTCGCGGATCAGGCAGTTGAGCAGCGTGTGGGCGGTGACGGCGTCGGCTGTCCGTATCGGTTCGGCGACCGGCGCAGTGGCGATGGCGGTGGCGATGCAGGTGTTGGGGGCAGTGCTGGTGGTCATACGGTCCCTCCAGTGGGACAGCGGTCAGTTTCGGGCTTCGGGGGCCACTGCCGGTGAAGCGAGGCTTGGCCGGCTCGGGAGTACCCGGTCGGCAGCCTGTGATGGACGTGCGCAACGGCACGACGTTCAACGGCACAGCGCCAAGGGGTTGGGGACCGACGTCCATTGCGCCTTGCCCGGGTTCTCGGAGAGGCGCATGGCGATGGTCGCCTTCAGCGGCATCGTGTCGCCGAAGAACGCCGCCGCGTCCTCCTGGTTCGGCAGGCTGGCATACACCCGGCGGCCGACCTCGGCCACCGTGCCCCACAACGCTTGGGGATCAGCTGCCTGTGTCCGCGTGAGGACGTCGACCAGCTCGCTGAAGACACCGCTGATCAGGCCACCGAACAGTTTGGTGTGTAGTGCGTCCACGTCGTCGCCCGCGCGTGTGCCGAGCAGCGGCGGCAGCGTGAAACCGCACCGAGCCAGGCGGCGTGGGCTGACTCGTACGCCGTCCAGATCCCGGTACAGCACCCGGACCGGCCGCCCGTCTCGCAGCACGACCAGGGTGTTCTGGCCGTGAGCCTCCAGTGCCACACCCATGGACAGCAGCGTCAAAGCGGGCGGCAGAATGAGCCCGGCGAAGTCCGCCAGCCAGCTCACCGGATCTCCCGACATCACGGTGGCTCCTGTCGCGTGGACGGCAGTGAGCGGAACCGCGATCTCCCCGGCGTCGAGGTGGCACTCGGTCGACTCCCGGATCATTGCCGCCAGGCTCGCGGAGGGCGCTCCGTCCACGCACACCGCGCCCCCGCCCAGCTCACGCAGGATTCCAAGGATGCCGCCGTACCCGGCCTTGTCGATGACGGCCGAGACCAGATCGGACAGAGGGGGCCCGTCGGCGACCTCGGCTGGGGAAATGGTGCGCCGATAATTGGTGACCTGCACATCGAGCGCCGTCTTGACGTGGCAGCCCGGCAAGACGCCGAGCGGAGCCAGGGTACGCAACGACAGCAACGGCCGGGCCGGGATCGTCTCCTCCACGACGGCCAGGTCGAGGTGGTGCGCGAGCACGTGGTCCCGCTGCCAGGGATGCAGCGGTACCAGGATCGTGTCGCCCTCACGCAGCACCTGCGGCCACGCGCCGGCGCTCTGCCAGCGATCGGCCGGGACAGGGAGCAGGGCCAAGTGGACCACTGGGTGGTGCTCGGGAGCGTAGGCGAGCACATCGGTCACCGACATGCCTGTACGTGTCCGGCAGCACGGATGCTGCGGGTGACCGTCGACCACCGCCTGCTCGGCATCTGCCGAGTCGTTCGGTGGGGTCGTTCCGCCGGCGTTCGCGGCTCGAGCCAGGGCCAGGTTGACCACACTGTTGTCGAGCTCGGCCGCCAGTCGCTCCGCCGCGGGAGTACGCAGGCCCAGCTCCGCCAGGAGCTCAGCCGGCCCGCTGATCGATCCCTCGGTCCCGGACACGGTGAAGTCTTCGGGCACCTCAGCGAACGGCCGGGCGCAGGACTGGGCCGCCGAGAGTGAGCCACCCCGTTGCAGATCGACCACCAGAGTGTCGGGCTCCCGGCGACGTCCGATCACACCGGGAAGGGGTTCTCGGGAGAAGGCGCCCCACAGGCGGCCCAACACGGTGGCTCGAGCTCCCGGTAGCGCGGCCCTGAACGGCTCCACCAGGTCCGGGCGCGTGCGGCGAAGTTCATCAACGGGCGTCTGGGACATGGTCACCGTCCCGATCCGGAGAGGAATGGCAGTTGCACGAGGGTGCTGAGGATGGGCATGGAGAATTCCTGGTGCTTGTGGGGGGACGTCTGTGGCGCGGTGCTGCAGTGGCTCCGGCTGTACAACAGACGCTACGGGACGACGGTTAAGCGAATTGCCAGGGAAAATGCAGCGGGCATTCCGAAAACCATCAAAGAAGCGTGTTGCCTTCCTTGTCTCCAGCTGATTTCGCTGCGGATACTCTGGCCCACGCGGCATGACCTTGGATCAGTTTTCGACCGTGACCTGGGCGGATGAAGGCAGACCGGGAGCTTCAACTCGCCGTCTTCGGACAAAACTTGTTTGCAATCGGGACGATCTCGGGGAACTGCTGGATCCAGTCGGCGTTCGAGGGCTTAACTCTCTCCTTACTGCACACTGTCGACGTGCTGGATGTTGTCATCGCGCTCCGTCCATCGGTTACGCCATTCGTGATGAGTCCATTCGGCTGCGAAAGGCCCGCAGTCCGGCACCGTCGTGCGAATGGCAAAAGGATCACCGGCTCGGGGGAGGTTCCGGCGTTTGCGCCATACGCTTCGGCCGAAGTCTGTGAGTCTTTCGGTATGCGTGTCTTGCTGATCGAGGACGACGACCGGGTAGCCGGACCGTTGATGGAGGGGCTGCGCCGTTTCGGGTTCACCGTGGAACACGCCAGAAGGGGGGCCGACGGCCTCGCCGCGCCGGAGGCGGCGATGGTGTTGTTGGACCTGGGGCTGCCCGACATGGACGGCATCGACGTCTGCCGTGCAATCCGATCCCGCTCGTCGGTGCCGATCATCATGATCACGGCTAGAGATGACGAGGTAGACCGGGTGCTCGGTCTTGAGTTGGGCGCGGACGACTATGTTTCGAAGCCGTTCGGCGTGCGGGAGCTTGTCGCCCGGATGCGTGCCGTCACCCGCCGCGCCCGGCCCGTGGTGCTGGACACGAGCCGTGAGGAGCCGGAGCCCTCGGATGACCTGGCACAACCTGGGACGCCCGACGTCCAGCGGATCGGCCCGCTGACCATCGACCGTCGGACCCGTCAGGTACACCTGCACCAGTCGCCGGTCGCCCTGGCCCCCAAGGAGTTCGACCTGCTCACCTGCCTTGCGGAGGACCCCGGAGCCGTCTGCTCCCGCCGACGGATTCTGGACACGGCATGGGAACCGAACTACTTCGGCCCCACCAAGACCCTGGACGTCCACATCGCCGCGCTGCGCCGCAAACTCGGTGACTCCTCCTGGATCGAGAACATCCGCGGAATCGGCTTCCGCCTGGTCCCTCCGGCACACGTCGACGCCGCATCCGCAGCAGTCTCGGCGCGCGGCGGAGGCCTCCGGTGACGCGTCGCCTCCTGCTCAGCCATCTGAGCCTCATGCTGCTCGTCCTACTCGTGCTCGAAGTGCCGTTCGGCATCTTCTACGCCCGCAGCGAGCTGTCCCGCTTCTCCCATGCAGCACAGCAGGCGGCGATGACACTCGCCGAGGTCTGCGAAGACAAGATGGAACGCGGGCTGGGCGCCGACCTCCCCGAATTGGCTCGTGCTTACGGGCGGCGAACCGGCAGCCGCGTGCTCGTCACCGGCCACAAGGGCATTGTCCTCACCGACACCGCCCTGGCTCTGATCGGCAAGGACGTGTCCGCCGAGCCGGACGTCTCCACCGCACTGCGCGATCACCCCGCCGTCGGTACACGGAGCGACCCGTCCACAGGCGGCGAGGTCCTCTTCGTCACCGTCCCGGGCGGCTCCGACGCCCCCGTCCCCTGTGTGGTGCGGACCGTGTATGGGCTGGGTCCGCTCGAGGCAAAGGTCCATGCCGTCTGGCTGGGTCTCGGCGTCGTCGGGCTGGGGGTTCTGGCCGCAGTTTCCCTGATCGGCTTCGCTCTCGCCCGCTCGATCACCCGCCCCGTCCGGGCCCTGGAACGCGCAACCGCACAACTCGCCGAAGGCCGGCTCATCGACCCCCCTGCCACCGATCGCGGGCCGCCGGAACTACGTCGCCTGGCTGCGTCGTTCACGAGGACCGCGACCCGGCTTCAGCACTTGCTCCAGGCTCAGCAGGCGTTTGCCTCCGAGGTGTCGCACCAGCTGAAGACTCCCCTGACCTCACTACGCCTGCGCCTGGAGAATTTCGAGCCGCACCTCGCCGCCTGCGCCCAGGACAGCCTCGACAAGGCACTCGGAGAAATGGAGCGGCTCAGTCGTATGGTGCAGGGGCTGCTCGCGCTGGCCAGGTTGGAGAACTCCGCGATCAGGCCGGAGGCGGTCGATCTCGACGCCGTCGTCGCCGATCGCGCGGCCATCTGGACAGCCTTCGCCGATGAACAACACGTCGACATCATCGTCTCGGGAGCCACATCCATTCGGGTGTGGGCAGTCCCGGGAGCACTGGAGCAGATCATCGACAACCTGCTCTCCAACGCGCTGCGCGTTTCGACGCCGGGAACTGCCATCACGCTGGCAACCGTCACCGCCCGGAGGGAAGGCGGCCGTACCCTGCCCGTCGCCGAGTTGCATGTGATCGACCAAGGACCCGGCATGACCGAGGCCGAGCGTCAGAGAGCCTTCGACCGGTTCTGGCGGGCCCCTGATGCCGACCACGACGGCACGGGCCTTGGTCTGCCGATGGTCCAGCAACTCACCCGAGCCAGCGGTGGTGAGGTCACTCTGGAGGCACCCCCCGGCGGTGGGCTCGACGCCGTGGTCCGCCTCCGGCGTGCCGAGAGTCGCACTCACCGAGAACGCCCGGGCACCTCTGCGGACGTTGGCTTTGCACTCCACCGCACCACCCACAGCAGCGCGGTGTCAATACGGGGATGGCGTAAACAGCCCGACCAGAGCGGTGAACTCGGCAGGGCAGCACACCTTCCCCGAACCTGGCCGCCGCCGAAACCAGCGAGAGATGGAACGCAGCGGCCGAAGTGACCCAGAAGGGTGATGGCCCGCGGGCCTTACCCCTGGGGTGTTGCGGCCGTCAGCCGTGCCAGTCGGCGTACGACACCGAGTCCGTCGGAGGCGTCGGGCCAGTGACGGTCGAGGGTGTCGGTGTCGCCTGCCGGATGACGGTCCGCAGCACGAGCGCGACGGCGATGGCGTCATCCGCATAGTCGAGGACCGGGATGAGGTCGGGGTGCCGCTGCCGACGGCCGCACCTCGAGCAAGGCGAAACGCGAGGTCATCGTGCCCTTGCTGCCTTCGCGCCAGGTGACCTCTGCGAACCGGGTGCCGAGGACGCCCAGCAGGAGTTCCAGCGGGCATGGCAGCACGCCCAGATGTACGACTGACGGCGCGGCTCGGTCAGAGCCTGGCTGTCACCGAGCCGACCCGGACTGAGGACCTGACTGCGGGACAGCGGACACCGCCGTCAGACGTGGTCGGCGCAGCAGGGGGTCGGGTTCGGTACCTCGAAGGGCGCGAGGGCGCCACCGGCAGCCGGGACCAGGGCGAGGGTGAGCCGTCCGTCCTGCCACTCTGGCCGGACGTGATCGCGGGTAAGCACCGGTGTGGCGGGGTCGGGTCCGTCGCCGTCCGCCGGGGGTGCGCCGACCACAGTGATGCGGTCGATGGCGGTCAGGGCAAGTACGTCGGCCACGGTGACGGTGCCGGTGAGGCGCTCCACGCCGGAGTACACCACGGCTCGTCCGCCTGTCCTGTGCTCATGCTCCGTCGCGGCCGTGCGGGCCGCCCCCTGCGCGCCGTACCCACGCTCGCCCAGGACCACGCCCACGTACGGCTCCTCCAGCCCGGTCAGTCGCCGCCATGCCGCTTCGGCCGCTTCGGCGTTGGGCAGGGCCAGGGAGACGGCCGTGCCCCTGCGCTCGGCGGTGCGGATCAGGTGGGTGCAGGCGATCGTGCCCGGTGGGAGGTCGAGCCGGTCCACCAGGTCGTGGATCAGGTGGTCGGCCTGGCGCAGTGTCGCCGTACCGGCGTCCACCCCGAGGACGGGGTGGACGCCGGACGCGTTGTGCAGTGTCGTCATGCGGGCAGGACCCACATGGGGTTGGAGTAGAACCACAGGTCCTTCCAGGGGTCGGCGTCGCCCAGGACGTCCATGGCGGGGCCGACCGGATCGACGGCGGCGCCGTTCAAGCCGACGGCGGTGCGGTTGCCGTCGGTGCCCCTCAGCCGGACGTAGACCGGCTTGTCCAGGCGGCCGAGGGAGTACGTCAGGCGCACCGACCCGGTGGACTTGTTCACCTCGAAGGACTTGACGACCTTGGTGTCCGGCGTGACGAAGGCGTCCTTGTCACCGCTCGGACCGGTGACGTCGCCCTGGATCACGTCGACTCGGGCCAGCGTCGGCACGAACTGAGACCAGTTCGGGCCGTTGGCGAGGCTGATCTCGACAACCAGGTCGACCTGGCTGCCACGGCGCACCTGGAGCACACCGCCGAGCGTCACCGCCCGGCCGTCCGAGCGCAGCTGGGCGTCGAGGCCGCTGATGAGTCCGCCGTGGTCGACCCAGACCCGGCCGGCACGGATACCGTCCATGACAGCCTCGTAGGAGAAGGAGG
>NZ_JAYWVC010000163.1:0-17830 GCF_036281785.1 Streptomyces chiangmaiensis
TTCGCAGGTGGTGGGTGTTCGGTGGTGGCCATCGGCGCGCTCTCCTGTGTACGGCTCGGTGCAGGTATCGGCCATCACACGGACGGCCGCACCAGCGTATGCAGAGAGTGACGCGCGGGCCCACGGATGGAGGGACCGGTCGCGTCAAGCTTCCGTTAAGAACGGTGGCGCCGTCATCAATGTCGCATCAAACCGGAATCAATAGAGCATCAAAAGGCCAGGAACCCGGCCGGCAAGGGTGTGGGGCCCGTGAGGACGGCCGATCGGCCGGAGGTGAATACACAGCGTCACGCCGCCCGGGGTGGCCCGCCTCCGGTGGGGGAAGCGGGCGGTCCCGTCAGAGAGCCTTCCGCGCGGCTGCCGTCTCCCCGGACGGGCGGCTCTCCGCTGTGCGGCGACTGTGCCAGGTGGGGCTTCCGGCCGCGTGGTGCACGTACTCGCGCACCAGCCGGAAGCCGGCGGTCCAGGCCAGCAGCCGGCTCGCGCGGTTGAGCGCGGAGCAGTTCCAGCTGGGCTGGTGACCGCGCGCGGTGATGTCCGCGCACAGCGCGGTGACACAGGCCAGGCCGAGGTGGTGGCGGCGGTGGTCGGGGCGGGTGAAGACGGACACGTCCTCGTAGCGGGTACCGCGGAAGTGCGTACAGGCGACGGCCAGCAGCTCGCCGCCGCGGTCCACCGCGGCCCGGCCGTGACCGGAGGAGGCCAGTCCCGCCGGGCCGCCCCAGGTGCCATGGATCCACGCCGCGTCGGGGTCGAGGGCGGCCATGAGGTGGGCGTCGCGGGGCTCGAGACGCCGTATGGTCACACCGCGCGGGGTGGGGGAGGGATGCGGTTCGGCCTGCAGGGTCCAGACCATGCGCTCCCACGGCGTGAGACGGTCGAAGGCCGACCGCAGAGCGGGCAGGAACCGGACCGGGGCGTCGATGTAGTGGTGCGCCAGGGGTGCCAGGGCCTCGGGGGTGAGTGTGTCCGGGGCTCCGCGGAGCACGGCGTATCCCGCGCAGGACACGGCCAGCGCATGGGGCTGGTCCGGCCTGTCGGCCCACCAGTGCCCGATGCCGGTGCCCAGTACGTGTTCCCCGACGACGGCCGGGCCCGGGGCGCCGGCGGGCAACCAGCGGGTGAGCGCGGGAAGTCGGTCGGGTGCGAGTTCGATCATCGATGCCTCCACGTCGGGACGGTGAAGACGCTTCGACGGTGAGCAAGCCTTGACGGCGAAGACGCTTCGACGGTGAAAGGGGACGAAAGAAGCGGGGTGAGCGCCCGTCGGCGGAACGCTCACCCCGCCCTCCGGCCGGCGTCAGCCCTGGCCGGCCTTGTTGCCGTGGTTCGCCTTCTTCTTGCGACGGGCCTTCTTCTTCCGGGCTCGCCTGGACATGTGCGTCAACTCCTGTTCTCTGATGTGTTGTTCAAGCAGAGCGGCCGACCAGAAGGTCCGCCAGCTTGGTGAGGCGCTTGACCGTGCGCTCCTCCAAGGCGGCCGGTGCCGGGTCGACACGCTCGGCGCGGTCGTAGTACGCGCCGTTGACGATCTCCACCGCCGGGTCGCACAGCCGGACCACGTGCACGGCGCCCTCGGCGGGTGCGGCACCCTCGAGCGCGTAGAGCGGCAGGAGCGCGGTGTCGCAGATGCCCGGGTGCACGGAGACCGCGGCGACGCGCGGGTCGGCCGCGAAGACGGTGAGCGCGAGCTGGGACTGGGCGTAGGCGGCCAGCCGTGAGTAGCGGCGGGCCCGGTTCGGGTCGGACCACTGGATCGACGCCGTGCGGTGCAGGGTGGACGAGACGTTGACGACACGGCCGCCCGGATCGCTGGTGAGCGCGGGCTCCAGCAGGCAGGTCAGCAGATAGTGCGCCAGGAAGTTGACCTGGAAGGCGATCTCGTTGCCGTCCGGGGTGACGGTGTGGCGTTCCGGTGCCGCCATACCGGCGTTGTTCACCAGCACGTCCAGGTGCGGGTGTTCGCGCACGACGCGCTCCGCCAGGGCCTCGACCTCCTCAAGGCGTGCGAAGTCGGCGGCGTAGGGGTGCAGTTGGGCCTCGCCGATGCCGGCCGTGGCGACGAGACGGTCGACGGCCGCTCGCGTCTCCTCGGCGGTGCGTCCGTGCAGCAGCACGGTGGCGCCGCGCTCTGCGAGCAGGCGTGTGGTTTCCAGGCCGATGCCGGAGGTGGCTCCGGTGACGAGGACGGTACGGGACGACAGGTCGGACATGGTCCATCCAGGGATGCGGGCACGCCGGCTCGGCCCGTGCGGGCGGCCGGTGATGTGCGGATACGAGAAGGGGCGCCGGACATGGGTCACGGCGCCCCAAGGGCTACGGAAGACGCGTCGGCGTCAGAAGGCGGACGCGGGCGATTCCGGGCAGCGAGGCGCACGACGGGTCGCGCCGGGACTCGGCGGCCGGTCGAAAAGGAGCCATGCGCTGTTCACGCGTCCATCCAAATGGCTCCCCAGACCCGGGACAAGCCCGACACGGGTTCTCATACGCCACTCTGACGTGCCTGTACGCGTTCTTGGCGGGGCCGACCGGCCCAGGACGAAGGGCGGCTCAGCCGAGGCCGGGCACCGCCGAGGTCAGCATGTCGATCAGCTTGATGCCGACGAAGGGCAGGACCAGCCCACCGAGCCCCCGGGCCGGCGATCCTGCTGCGCTCTGGGCGGAGCGGGAGGTCGAGGGCCTGCTGAGGAGCGGCGGGAAGCATGGACACCTTCGTGCCTCGGTGGGAACCGGTGTCCACGCACCGAGGCACGCGGACGTACCGTTCGGGCCGACAGAAACGGGCTGGTCGCTGGGCCGTGCGGTGCCGGGGCCCCGGCACCGCACGGGTGCGCGCGCAGGCCGGACATGGGACGACGGGGCACCGCGCGCTCGGCCGTCCCGAGGCGTCTCGGAATGGAGCTTCCGAAAGAGAGGCGTCATGCCAGTGACGTCCGCGGCCTCTTGGCCGGCCGACTGGAGACTCTAGCAACGTCCGGCGCCTGAACTTCCCAGCTCACCATGGAATTTGCGGCTCTCATACGCGGCATGCGCGGAGCGCGTAAAGGTCCCGTCAATCCGGCCTGAGAACGCATCAGGGGCGCGTCAACGCAGACCGCGCGTGGCCGGAAACGGTCGCAGACTGAGCGGCAACGGGGGACGGGCGACCGTCCGTGGTCCGACGTTGGAGGGACCGTGACGATCACGGCCGGCACAACGCGCGCCCCGAAAGGGGTGGGCGCGCCACCACGGCAACCGGCGGTCGTCCCGTCCGAGGGGGGCAACGGCTCGCGGCCACGAGGGGGGCCGCGGCCGGGCGGGCGGAGGCGTCACCTCCGCCGCGAGACCGTGGCCGTGCGGGCCGCTCTGCGCCGCCGCTGCTGGGCCACCCTGCCCGCGCGTCTGCGCTTCCTGCGCGCGGTCACGGTCTCGCTCGCCGCCGCCCTGGCCCTGCTTCTCCTGCTGGCCGGCCAGGCCACCACCGGGACCTGGGACGCCGTCGCCCACCGCGACGCGCCCCGTACCACCAGCGCCGCCGACCTGAACCTCGCCCTGAACGACATGGACGCCCAGGCCGCCAACATCCTGCTGTCCAGCGGGAACGCGGGCCAAGGGCGCCTGGTGACGCCATACGAAAAGGCGGTCGGCTTCTACGGGGCCGCCCGCCGCGAGATCGGCCACGACCTGCGCTCCCTGGCCGTCGCCGCAGAGGGCGATCGGGCCGACGAGCGGACCGTCGAGTCGCTGACCGACGACTTCGCCGAGTACCAGGAGCTCCTCGGCCGCGCACTGGAGAACGACGGGCGCAGCGGCAGCAAGGCGGCCGCACTGGCCGACTACCGCACGGCGACGGATCTGCTCCAGGGGCACCTGCTGCCTGATGCACGGCGGCTGGTGGAGTCCAACGACACGGCGTTCGACGGCCAGTACGCCCGGGCCCGCTCGAACCTTTCCACGCAGCTCATCGCCGCGCTGGTCCTCGGCGCGCTGCTGCTCGCCGTGCTGGGCGTTCTCCAGTGGTGTCTGGCCCGCCGTTTCCACCGGATCCTCAACCCCGGTGTGCTCGCTGCAACTGCCTGCACCCTGGTGGCGGTGGTCCTCGGAGCGCAGATGCTCTCCGCCTCCGCCGGACATCTGCGGGTCGCCCGCCGTGACGCCTTCGACTCCGTCGTCGCCCTCTCCCGGGCCCGCGCCATCGCCTACGACGCCAACGCCGACGAGAGCCGCTATCTGCTCGATCCCGAGCGCCGCGACCGGTACGCGCGCTCGTTCCTCGCCAAGTCCCAGCAGCTGTACGGCATCAAGGGCGCCACTTTGGCGACGTACGACGCCGGGCTCGCCGCCACCCGGCAGGCCTACCACACCGACCGTGACGACCTGCGCTTCACCGGCGAGTTCCGGCGCGAACTCGACAACATCACCTTCTCCGGCGAACGGGCCGCGGCCGAGAAGACCGTGGACGCCTACGCCGTCTACCAGCGCGACGACCGCACGATCCGCGCCCTGCTCGCGGCCGGCAAGCAGCACGAAGCAGCGGAATTCTGCATGGGCTGGGAGCCCGGCACGTCCCACGCGCACTTCGGGGAGTGGATGGCCGCGCTGGACAAGGTCACGGACATCAACCGAGCCCACTTCACGACCTCGGTGCGGGAAGGACGCTCGGCCGTGGGCACCATGCTGCCGTGGGCGGGGGGTCTGCTGATCGCCGCGGCCGCCCTCACCGCCCTCGGACTGCGGCCCCGGCTCGCCGAGTTCCGCTGAGCCCTCCCCGCTCTCACGCGTCCGCCAGCCTGGCCTCTTCCAGGTCCAGGGAGCGCTGGAGGCGCCTGCGGGTCGTGTCGCTGATCGCGTGCTCGTCGTACAGACGCTGGAGTTCCGCCCCCTCGACCGCGATCAGGTCGCGGCGCAGCTGGCGGTAGACGAGGTCGGCGGATTCCGCGGGCATCCCGCCGTTGGTGTCCGCGAGACGGTCGCGGGCGTCCTCGAGCCGGGCGTTCAGCCCCCGGCGGAGCCGGTCGATGACGACGTCCGGCGCGGCCTCCAGCTCGGCCAGCTCGTCCAGGCGCCGGATCCCGGCCCCGGCCAGGCTGCACCGGGCCGCGGCCTCCTCGCGCTCCGTGTGGTCGGGTTCCAGCGCGATGCCCGAGCGCCGGACGACCGGGGCCAGGGTGAAGCCCTGGACGACGAGGGTGACGACCACGACCGATGTCGTCAGGACGAGCACGAGGGGCCGCTGCGTGAGCGCGGCGCCGTGTGCCGTGGTCACGGGAATCGACAGGGCCGCCGCCAAGGGGACGACCCCGCGGGTGCCCGCCCAGGTCAGGACCATCGGCACGCGCCAGTTCATGCGCTGGATCCCGCCCTTGCGCTGCACGACCGCGGACAGGGGCGCCAGCCACAACAGGCGCACGGCGATCAGCGTTCCCGCGACGGCCAGGGCGTACAGCGGCCAGGCCCGGTCGCCGTCGGACAGCGCCCGCACCTGTGCGGGCAGGGCCAGGCCTATGAGGCTGAACACGACGCTCTCGAGCAGGAACACCACCGTGCCGTACACCGCGTGCAACTGGAGCCTGATGCGGGCGTTGGTGAGCCGGTCGCCCCGCCCGCCGAGGACCACGCCGGCCACCACGACGGACGTGACGCCGGAGGTGTGTGCGGCCTCCGCGAGGACGTAGGCGGCGTACGGCGTGACCAGGGCGATCACTGTTTCCAGGACCGGGTCCTCGGTACGCCGCCGGATGAGGGTGACCACTCCGGCCAGTGCGGCACCGATCAGCGTTCCACCGCCGGCCAGCACCATGAACTCGCCGCCCGCCGAACCCCAGTCGGCGGCCGCGGACGCCACGGCGACGCCCACCGCCACCCGAAACAGCACCAGTGAGGTCGCGTCGTTGAAGAGGCTCTCCGCCTGGACCAGCACCTGGACCTTGGGCGGCAGCGCGAGCCGGCGGCCGAGGGCCGTGACCGCCACCGGATCGGTGCTCGCCAGCACGGCACCCAGCACGAGGGCCATCTGCCACGGCAAGGGCGTCACCAGCGACGCCACCGCCGCGACCGCGGCCGCCGACGCCAGGACAAGACCGACGGCCAGTACCCCCACCGGCTTCCACACCGCGCGCAGTTCGCGCCAGTACATCTCCTCGGCGCTCGCGTACAGCAGGGGCGGCAGCACGACGAGCCCGATGACCTCGGGGCTGATCTGGATCTCCGGGGTGCCCGGCAGCAGCGCGACGGCGAGGCCCGCGACCACGAGCAGTGAGGGCGCGGGGATACGCCACCGTCGGGCGAAGGTCGCCACGACGGTGGCCAGTATGACGAGTGACAGAACCGTCCCTACGCTGCGCATGCCGTCCCCTGGGCTCGAAGGAGCCACCTTGGCTCCCCGCCGACCAGACTTCCCGGCACACCGCCCTCACCCTATCGGTCCAGGACGCGTCAAGACAGTGTCAAGGTCCACGTGAGCGACGCCAAGGATCCGCTAACGGCTGTGCCGACGGGCTCGGAAAAGGGCTTCCGTGGGATCAGTGAGTGCGAAGTGACCCGTCCCCCCGTGGGAGTTGAGCCAATGAGCGGAGCGCCTCGGCTGCGATGAATGACGTACGGCCCGGACGACTCAAGGTGTACCTCGGTGCCGCACCGGGAGTCGGCAAGACTTACCGGATGCTCGACGAGGGGCGGCGTCGGGCCGCCCGGGGCGCAGACGTAGTGGTCGGGTTCGCGGAATGCCACGGTCGTCAGCAGACCGAGAAGATGCTGGAGGGGCTGGAGATCGTGCCCCGCGCGCGGTGCGAGTACCGCGAGGGCGTGTTCCCCGAGATGGACCTGGACGCGGTGCTGGAACGCCGGCCCGATGTGGCCCTGGTCGATGAACTCGCGCATACGAACGTGCCCGGCGGGGGGCGCAACCCCAAGCGCTGGCAGGACATCGAACGGCTGCTTGTGGCCGGAATCGATGTCATCACCGCCGTCAACGTCCAGCACCTGGAGTCCCTGAAGGACGTCGTCGAGAAGATCACCGGGGTGCCGCAGCACGAGACGGTGCCCGACGAGGTCGTACGGCGCGCCCATCAGATCGAACTGGTGGACATGCCCCCGGAGGGACTGCGCCGCCGCATGGCACACGGCAACATCTACGCACCGGAGAAGATCGACGCCGCCCTCGCCAAATACTTCCGGACCGGAAACCTGACCGCGTTGCGTCAGCTGGCGTTGCTGTGGGTGGCCGACCGGGTGGACGAGGCGCTGCACACGTACCGGGCCGAACACGCCATAGGCAGGGTGTGGGAGACCCGTGAGCGCGTGGTCGTCGCCCTGACCGGCGGGCCGGAGGGCGACACCCTGATCCGTCGTGCCGCGCGGATCGCCGCCCGCTCCGCCGGAGGCGATCTGCTCGCGGTGCACGTGGCCCGCAGTGACGGGCTTGCCGCGGGCGTGTCGCACGCCTCCCTCGCCCGGCAGCGCCGGCTGGTGGAGGACCTCGGCGGCAGCTACCACTCGATCGTCGGCGACGACGTCACCACCACGCTGGTGGACTTCGCCCGCGCCGAGAACGCCACCCAGCTCGTGCTCGGCACGAGCCGCCGGGGCCGCCTGGAGCGGTTCCTCACGGGCCCGGGGACCGGAGAGAGCGTGACGGCTCTCTCCGGTGACATCGACGTCCACATGGTCACGCACGAACGCGCAGGACGAGGCACGCTGCTGCCCTCACGGCGCCGCACGCTTTCCACGGCCCGGCTGATCGCCGGACCGGTGGCCGGCCTGGTGCTGCCGGTGCTGCTCACGGTCCTCCTCGCCCAGGTGCGCGGCACCCTGAATCTCACCAGTGAGGCCCTGCTCTTCCTGCTCGCCGTGGTGGGCGTTGCGTGCATCGGCGGGGTCGCCTCGGCGGTGATCGCCTCCGTGACGGCGTCGCTGTTGCTCAACTACTGGTTCATCCCGCCCATAGGCCAGTTCACCCTGAACGATCCGAACGCACTGCTCGCCCTCGCCGTCTTCGCGGTGGTCGCCGCCGTCGTGGCCGCCGTCGTCGACCGTTCTCTGCGCCTGTCCCGGCGCTCGGCGCGCGCCGCCGCCGAAGCGGAGACCATGTCCTCGCTGGCGGGCAGCATCGTGCGCGGGGGCCAGACGATTCCCGCCCTGCTGGAGCGGACCCGGGAGACCTTCGGCATGGAGTCGGCCGAACTGGTGGACGAACCACCCGACGCCGAGGGTGTCACCGCTGTGCCGGCGGGCCCCGGCGCGTTCCTTGCGCTGCGCGGCCGCACTCTGTCGTCGTCCGAGCGGCGCGTGCTCGCCGCCTTCGCCGCGCATGTGGGATCCGCCGTCGAGCGGGCCCGGCTCGCCGAGGCCGCCGCGGAGGTCGAACCGGTCAAGGCCGCCGACCGGATGCGTACGGCGTTGCTGCGGGCCGTCGGCCACGACCTGCGCACCCCGCTCGCGGCGGGCTGGGCCGCAGTCACCTCGCTGCGCAGCCGCGACGTGGAGTTCTCGCCCGAGGACCGGGACGAGTTGCTGGCGACCGCCGACGAGTCCATGGCGAAGCTCAACCGGCTGGTGGAGAACCTTCTCGATCTGAGCCGTCTGGAGGCGGGGGTCCTCACGCTGAAACTGCGCGCCACCGCGCTGGAGGAGGTGCTGCCGACGGCGCTGGCGGACTTCTCAGCGGTCGAGGCGGGGGACCTGGAGGGCATACCGGCGCTGCTGGTGGACCCGCCCCTGTTGGAGCGGGTGATCGCCAACCTGGTCGGCAACGCCGCCCGCCACACTCCGCCCGGCTCCAAGGTGCTGGTGACCGCCAGCGCGCTGGCCGACCGGGTCGAAGTGCGGGTCGTGGACCGCGGCCCCGGCCTTCCGCCGACCGGCCGTGACCGGCTCTTCGAGCCCTTCCAACGCCTGGGAGACACCGACAACACCACGGGCCTGGGCCTTGGTCTCGCCCTCTCCAAAGGCCTGGCCGAAGCGATGAAGGGAACCCTCATCCCCGAGGACACGCCCGGCGGCGGTCTGACCATGGTGCTGTCCCTGCCCGTCGCCGAGGCGACCGGGCATGCGTATCCGCTCTTGCGGCACGGGCCCGGCGTCTCGAGGTGATCACGGACACGGACGCCGGCCATGTCGCCCGCATCCACGCCACGCCACCCTCGTCCAGTCCGCCGGATCCGCCGACATCATGGTCGACCATGTCCGCGGGGAACTGACCGAACTGCTCGGCCTGCGTGCCTGCCGTTTCGATTACGGCACGCTCCTGGGGCAGCCGCCGCGGCTGCGACAGGACCGGAGGCTGTCGGTCGACGCCCGCCGCTGGGACCTCACTGCGGACGGCAGGCCCGAGGGAGAGATCGAGCTGCGCGCCTACGGCGACGGCCACTGTCGGTGGCGCTTCATGCTCACCCCGGGTGCGGGGCCCGTGCCTCCGCTCCAGGCCCGTCTGGTGGCGGTGACGCCGGCCGACCAGACGGGGCCGGCGCTCGACACGGCGGGGCGGCGCGCGAGGGCTGACCCCGCGCGGGCGTGCCACTGCGGGCCTCCATACGGGATCTTGACGGGCAACCGCCCGTCGCTCGGAACCGTGTGCCCACGGACCTCCGTTCATAGCTGATGTGACGTCAACCATCCAGCTTGGAACGGAATTTGGTCAGCGATCCCAACACATGGTGATCTGCGGCGACGACGGGCTCGCACACCGGCTCGCCGTGGAACTCGACGCCGTCTGCGGCGAGACCGTCACTGTCGTGCTGCCCTCCGGTCGCGAGTACGGCGCGGGCGTCGCCGTACTGGACCATGACCCGCATTCGCCGGTCGAGCTGCTGGAGGCCACACACCCGGACGAGCGGACCCTTCGGGACGCCGGAGTCGAGCGAGCCGCCGCGCTCGCCCTCACCTACCGCGACGACCAGGTCAACATGACGGCCGCTCTGCTGGCCCGCACCCTGAACCCCTCCATACGGCTGGTCGTCCGTATGTTCAACAAGGAACGGGGCCGCCACCTGGAGCGCCTTCTGGACCGGGCGGCGGCACACGGCGACGATCCGGCACAGGACACGTCCACCACCGTTCTCTCCGACGCCGACACAGCCGTACCCGAACTCGTGGCGGCCGCCGCGGTCGGTCAGGGCCACACCCTGCAGGTGGAGGGAAAGGTGTTCCGCGGTGTCGTACGCCCCGCCGGCGCGCCTCAGCAACCTACCGACCTGGCCACGCTCGCCGTGCTGTCGGGTGCCCACCAGGACGACCCGGCGAGCCAGGACAGCCCCGAGACCCCCGGCGAGGACGGCACTCAACTGCTGCCGGACCATCTCACGGCGTACCACCGGCAGTTCACACACGGCCGGCTGATGCTCGAGGAGGTCACCCACCACCGCACGCCGGAGCCGGCCGCCCGCAAGCCGCGCGGTCGGCTCGCGGCCTGGCTGCGGGGACGGCTCGGGCACTTACCGTGGAAGGTCTTCCTCTCCCGCGAGGTCACCGCCGTCTTCGGCGCGCTGGCCGCGATCGTGGTGGCGCTCGCTGCGGCCACGGCACTCTTCGCGGACGAGCACCCGTGGTGGAAGAACGTGTACCTGCCGCTGCTGGACATCTTCACGATGGGCGACCCAGCCACCGACGAGTCCGTCGCCCGCCGCATTCTGCAGTTGATCGCCGGGTTCGTCGGGCTGGCCGTGCTGCCGCTCGTGGTGGCAGCGGCCGTCAACGCCACCGAGGCCTTCCGCGCCGGGTCGGCGAGTCATCCGCCCGAGGACGGGCTGCGCGGGCACATCGTGCTGGTCGGCCTGGGCAAGATCGGCACCCGGGTGCTCGCCCGGCTGCGCACCACCGACCACCAGGTCGTGGTCATCGAACGCGACCCGCGTGCGCGGGGCGTCCCGCTCGCCCGCGAACTCGGCGTACCGCTGATCATCGAGGACGCTGCCGCGCCGGGCGTCCTGGACCTCGCGCGGATCGGTCAGAGCCTGTCGCTGCTGGTCCTCACCCGTGACGACGGCGAGAACCTCGACATCGTGATGGCCGCACGGGAGACCAATCCGGCGGTGAGGGCGGTGATGCGGCTGTACGACGACGACTTCGCCGCCACCGTGCAGCGCACCCTTCGCGCCTCCTACCCCGACGCGCTGACGCGCAGCCGCAGCGTCTAGGCGCTGGCCGCGCCGTCCTTCGCCGCCGCCATGATGGGCCGCCATGTGCTGGGGGTGATGCCCGTGGAGCGCGGCTCGCTGCTGTTCACCACCGTTGACGTGGCCGGCCACCCCGAGCTGGAGCGGCGCTCCGTGCACGAGGCGTTCCGCAAGAACGAATGGAGGGTGCTGGCTGTGGGAGCCGCGGGAGCGCCGACGGAGCCGTCCCCCAAGGACACCCTCACCGGGCTCCGCCTCGACCGGCCCGGTTTCGACTGGCGCCCGCCGCAGGGGAGGGTCCTGCGGGCCGGGGACCGAGTGGTCCTGGCGACAACTCGGCGTGGTCTCGACATCCTCACGACGGGCGTTCAGCCGCATCCCGCGGGCCGCGGGGGCTGAGTCCGGCGGGGTGGCGGAGCCGTCATTCAAGACCGGACATCTTGAACACGGTCCGGGCGGTCTCGCGCTCGATCCGCTCCTGGACGCGGCGCAGCGCGGTCGACCCGCACAGCAGCGAACCGAGATCGGCGGACTTGCGCACGTCCTCGTGGACGCGGTACCAGAGGTCGGGGTTGTTCACCAGGACCTGGGGGTCCAGCTCGACCCGCTCGCCGAACGCGTCGCGCAGCACGAGCCGTTGGGAGACGCCCTCCAGACTGCGCAGCGACACCAGCATGTCGGTGCGGACCCGTTGTGTGCCCAGCAGCCCGCGCGAGGCCAGCCAGCCCTCGCCCGCGGACACCCGCCGTGGGAAGAGCACCAGGAAGAGCAGGAGCGAGAGCGCGAGCCACAGCGCGGCACGCCACCACGTCTGGTTGCCGGAGCCCCAGTCGACCAGGAGCAGCATGGCGAGGAGCAGGGCCGCGCAGCGGATCGAGCTGTGCAGGTTCCCGGTCCAGCACCGGTCGTACACCGCGTGGTCGGCTTCCTGCGCGCGCGCGCCCGCCGTGTCGTCTCGAGCGTCGTTGCGGCGTCCCATACCGCCGACGATAGGGACCGCGTGAGCCGGGGCGACGCACCTTGATACGACTCTGACGAGGCACTGGCCGTTCTTGACGCGGTCGCAGCGAAGGGCACCGGTTACCCACGTCACATGTGCGTCAAGACGCTGTCAAGGTCGGCCGGTTCGGCGCGAAGAACGCGCAAGGAGCCGTCGGTCACGGCGGGCCCGGCACACCACCATGGGTGCACCGCGCGGGTCCTTGCGCGCGCGGACGTTCATCCAGCGCGAGGGAGTACCCGCTCATGCCCCTTCTCACCGCCGAACCGGGTGCCGTCCCCGCCGGCGAGGAGCCGCCCGATACCGGCGAGCGGCACCGGCTCACGGCCGTCACGGGCCTGGCCGCACTGTCCCTGGACGCGATGGCGTCGGTGGCGTACGGACCCGAGGCGATCGTCCTTGTGCTGGCCGCCGCGGGGGCGCACGGGCTGGGGTTCACGCTCCCCGTCACCCTGGCCATCGCGGGACTGCTGGCGGTGCTCGTCGCCTCCTACCGGCAGGTGATCGCGGCCTTCCCGGACGGCGGCGGTTCGTACGCCGTCGCCAAGAGGCATCTGGGCGCGCGGACGAGCCTGGTGGCGGCCGCCTCACTGGTGCTGGACTACGTACTGAACGTCGCCGTCGCCGTCACGGCCGGTGTGGCCGCTCTGACCTCCGCCTTCCCGGTCCTGTACGGCGACCGCCTATGGCTGTGCCTCGCGGTGCTCGCGCTGATCACGGCGGTGAACCTGCGCGGCATCGTGGAGTCGGCCAAGGCGTTCATCGCGCCGACCGTCGTGTTCGTCGGATCGATCTTCGTGCTCATCCTGGTGGGGCTTTTCCGCTCCGCGCCGGTGACCACCGTCAGTGCGGCCGGGCACGCCTCGGCCCTCGCCGACAACGCCTCCACCGTGGGCGTCCTGCTTCTGCTGAAGGCCTTCGCCTCGGGCTGTGCCGCGCTGACCGGTGTCGAGGCCATCGCCAATGCCGTCCCCTCCTTCCGCCTCTCGCGCGTCAGACGCGCCCAGCGTGCGGAAGTCGCCCTCGGTGCCGTGCTCGGCGTGATGCTCATCGGCCTGTCGGTGCTGATCTCCCGCTTCCACCTCCAGCCGGTCCAGGGCGTCACCGTCCTCGCCCAGCTCGCGGACGCCTCGCTCGGCCACAACTGGGCGTTCTACGTCATCCAGTTCGCCACGATGATCCTGCTGGCGCTGTCCGCGAACACCTCCTTCGGCGGACTGCCGGTGCTGCTGAAGCTGCTGGCCCGTGACAATTACATGCCGCATGTCTTCGCCCTGAAGGCCGGCCGGCAGGTCCACCGGCACGGTGTGCTCGCCCTGGCTCTGGTCTCGGCCGCGCTGCTGGTGTTCTCGGGTGGCGACACCAACACCCTCGTGCCGCTCTTCGCCATCGGCGTCTTCGTCGGCTTCACCATCGCCCAGGTCGGCATGGTCCGGCACTGGCGCGAGGAGCGGGGACCGGCCTGGCGCGGCAAGGCACTGCTCAACGGATTCGGTGCGCTGCTCACCGGTGTCTCGACCGTCGTCGTCACCGCGAGCAAATTCGCAGACGGCGCCTGGCTCATCGTGATCACCCTACCGCTCCTGGTGCTTGCCTTCGCGGCGGTGCATCGTGCCTACACCCGGATCGGTGAGCGCCTGCGCCTGGGGCGTATCCCCGAGGCCCCGCACCGCTATCGCTCGGTCGTGATCGTGCCCGTCTCCTCGCTGTCCCGGCTGACCTCGGAGGCCCTGACGGCCGCAACCTCCCTCGGCGACGAGGTCCGTGCCGTCACCGTCTGCCATCCCGACCCCGAGGACCGTGCCCGGACGCACGCCCTGGAACGTGCGTGGGCCGAATGGGACCCCGGTGTGCCACTGGTCCGGCTCACCTGCGAGCGCCGTTCCCTCGGCCGGCCCATCGCCGCGTACGTCCGCAAGGTCAGCGTGAGCGAGCCGGCCACCCGCGTGACCGTGCTGATCCCGGAGACGGAGCCGGAGCGGCTCTCGCAGCGCCTGCTGCAGAACCAGCGGGGAGCCGTCGTGGCGCACGCGGTGCGCCGGGAGACCGACGCGGTGATCTGCAGACTGCGTAAGAGTCCCGTCAAAGGAGCGCAGAGCGCCGTAAGGAGGACGTCAACGGGAGTCGAATCCGGACAGGAAGGCTGTTTTTCTTAACCGTCCTTGTTCCAACCCGAACCTCAATCCAGGAGCTCACGATGGCCGATCTGGCCTTCGTCGTCACCACGATCGCGTGCTTCGCGCTGGTGATCTTCGTCGCCAAGGGGGTGACGAAGCTGTGACCGCCGAGAACATCGTCGGCCTGGTCGTGGCCGTCGCCCTGCTGGGCTATCTCGTCCTCGCCCTGATCTTCCCGGAGAGGTTCTGAGACACGACATGGGTCCCGTACTTGCAGGCGTGCTTCAGCTGCTCGCCCTGATCGCCGCTCTGGCGCTCTGCTACGTCCCCCTCGGCAACTACATGGCCAAGGTCTACTCCTCCGACAAGCACTGGCGCGTCGAGAAGTGGATCTACAAGGGCATCGGTGCCAACCCCGACACGGAGATGCGCTGGCCCGCGTACCTGCGCGGTGTGCTCGCCTTCTCCGCGGCCGGCATTCTCTTCCTCTACCTGCTGCAGCGGCTCCAGGGCGTCCTGCCCGGCTCGCTCGGCTTCCAGGCCGTCGACCCGGACCAGGCGTTCAACACCGCCGTGTCCTTCGTGACCAACACGAACTGGCAGTCGTACTACGGCGAGCAGGCCATGGGCCACGTCGTGCAGACCGCCGGCCTGGCCGTGCAGAACTTCGTCTCCGCGGCGGTCGGCATCGCCGTCGCCGTGGCCCTGGTGCGCGGCTTCGCGCGCTCGCGCACCGGTGACCTGGGCAACTTCTGGGCCGACCTGGTGCGCGGCACGATCCGCATCCTGGTGCCGCTGGCCGCGATCGCCGCCGTCGTCCTGGTCGCCCTCGGTGCCATCCAGAACTTCTCCGGCATCCATGAGGTCGGCCAGTTCATGGGCGGCTCCCAGCAGTGGAACGGCGGCGCGGTCGCCTCGCAGGAGGCCATCAAGGAGCTGGGCACCAACGGCGGTGGTTACTTCAACGCCAACTCGGCCCACCCCTTCGAGAACCCGACACCCTTCAGCAACCTCTTCGAGATCTTCCTGCTGCTGGTCATCCCGTTCTCGCTGACCCGCACGTTCGGTGTGTTGGTCGGCTCGGTGAAGCAGGGCTACGCGATCCTCGCCACGATGGGCACCATCTGGGTCGGCTTCGTCGCCCTGATGATGTGGACCGAGTTCGCC
The DNA here is from genome assembly GCF_036281785.1 of Streptomyces chiangmaiensis. Lineage (NCBI taxonomy): Bacteria > Bacillati > Actinomycetota > Actinomycetes > Kitasatosporales > Streptomycetaceae > Streptomyces > Streptomyces chiangmaiensis. Next base: position 15,375 of record NZ_JAYWVC010000163.1, read on the forward strand.
CACCACGGCCCGGCCTTCCAGATCGCCGGCGGGGCGTACGAGGGCAAGGAGAACCGCTTCGGTGTCGGCGCCTCGTCGATCTTCGCGGTGTCGACTACTCTCACCTCGACCGGTGCGGTGGACTCGTTCCACTCCTCCTTCACCGGCCTCGGCGGCGGCATCACCATGCTCAGCATGATGCTGGGCGAGATCGCCCCCGGTGGTACGGGCTCCGGTCTGTACGGCATCCTGATCCTGGCGATCATCGCGGTGTTCATCGCCGGTCTGATGGTCGGCCGTACTCCCGAGTACCTGGGCAAGAAGATCGGCTCGCGCGAGATCAAGCTCGCAGCCATATACATCCTGATCACCCCGGCGCTGGTATTGGTGTTCACCGCGTTCGCGATGGCCCTGCCGACGCCCGGCAACTCGATGACCAACAGCGGGGCGCACGGGTTCTCCGAGATCCTCTACGCCTACACGTCCGCCTCCAACAACAACGGCTCGGCCTTCGCCGGTCTGAACGCGGACACCCAGTGGTTCAACACCACCCTGGGCCTGGCGATGCTGTTCGGTCGTTTCCTGCCGATGGTGTTCGTCCTGGCGCTGGCCGGCTCGCTGGCCGAGCAGAAGCCGGTCCCGGTCACCGCGGGCACCCTGCGCACCGAGAAGCCGCTGTTCACCGGCCTGCTGGTGGGCGCGATCCTGATCATCACCGGTCTGACGTACTTCCCGGCGCTGGCGCTGGGTCCGCTGGCCGAGGGGCTGGCGTCATGACCACTCGCACAGAGAAGCAAGAGGACTCGATGTCCACAGCCACTCCGACCCGGGCGCCGCACAGCGACGTACCCACCGGGCACAAGACCGCCGAGGGTCGTGTCGGCGCGGGCCTTTTCGACCCGAAGCAGCTGATCAAGTCGCTGCCGGACGCCTTCCGCAAGCTCGACCCGCGGGTGATGATCAAGTCCCCCGTGATGTTCGTGGTGTGGGTCGGCTCCATCCTGACCACGGTGTTCTCCTTCAAGGACCCGGGCGACTGGTTCGGCTGGGCGATCAGCGCCTGGCTGTGGCTGACGGTCATCTTCGCCAACCTCGCGGAGGCCGTCGCAGAGGGCCGTGGCAAGGCGCAGGCCGACACCCTGCGCAAGGCCAAGACGGACACGGTGGCGCGTCGGCTGCTGCAGGACGGCAGGACCGAGGAGCGGGTGCCCGGCACCGATCTGAAGATCGGTGACCTGGTCGTCTGCGAGGCCGGCGACGTCATCCCCGGTGACGGCGACGTCATCGAGGGCGTCGCATCCGTCGACGAGTCGGCTATCACCGGTGAGTCGGCGCCTGTCATCCGTGAGTCCGGCGGTGACCGGTCCGCGGTGACCGGCGGTACGAAGGTGCTGTCCGACCGCATCGTCATCAAGATCACGACGAAGCCGGGCGAGACCTTCATCGACCGGATGATCAGCCTCGTGGAGGGCGCGGCCCGGCAGAAGACGCCGAACGAGATCGCGCTGAACATCCTGCTGGCGTCGCTGACGATCGTCTTCCTCCTTGCGTGTGCCACGCTGCCCCCGTTCGCCAACTACGCGGGCACGCACCTGACGATGGTCGTGCTGGTGGCCCTGCTGGTCTGTCTGATCCCGACCACGATCGGCGCGCTGCTGTCGGCGATCGGTATCGCGGGCATGGACCGCCTGGTCCAGCGCAATGTCCTTGCGATGTCCGGTCGTGCGGTCGAGGCCGCCGGCGACGTCTCCACGCTGCTGCTCGACAAGACCGGCACCATCACGCTCGGCAACCGCCAGGCCGCCGAGTTCCTCCCCGTCAGCGGCACCACCGAGGCCGAGGTCGCGGACGCCGCTCAGCTGTCGTCGCTGGCCGACGAGACCCCCGAGGGCCGCTCCATCGTCGTCCTGGCGAAGGAGAAGTACGGTCTGCGCGAGCGTCACCAGGGCGAGCTGGCGCACGCCGAGTGGATCGCCTTCACCGCCCAGACCCGTATGTCGGGTGTGGACGTCGACGGCAAGAAGATCCGCAAGGGTGCGTCCGGTTCGGTCATCGCCTGGGTGCAGGAGCAGGGCGGCACGGTCGCCCAGGACGCGGACGCGATCGCCAACCGCATCTCCGAGGCGGGCGGCACCCCGCTGCTGGTCGCCGTCAGGGACGATCAGGGCGCCCGGGTGCTCGGTGTCATCCACCTCAAGGACGTCGTCAAGGACGGCATGCGGGAGCGGTTCGACGAGCTGCGCCGCATGGGCATCAAGACCGTCATGATCACGGGTGACAACCCGCTGACGGCCAAGGCGATCGCCGAGGAGGCGGGCGTCGACGACTTCCTCGCGGAGGCCACTCCCGAGGACAAGATGGCCCTGATCAAGCGAGAGCAGGCGGGCGGCAAGCTCGTCGCGATGACCGGTGACGGCACCAACGACGCGCCGGCCCTGGCGCAGGCGGACGTCGGCGTGGCGATGAACACGGGTACG
>NZ_JAYWVC010000164.1:0-17666 GCF_036281785.1 Streptomyces chiangmaiensis
ACTGAGACGGGAAATGAGACGGACGAACAACAGGGCGGCACCCATCCGGGGTGCCGCCCTCTCGTTTTGCCTGCTCAAGGCGCTGGAGGCCGTGGCGGGAATCGAACCCGCGTCACTCGCTTTGCAGGCGAGTCCCTGAACCACTCGGGCACACGGCCATTCTCCCGGTCATGAAACCCGCGTAACTCCCCGCGGGCGGAGCCCGCCGATGGATGCTGCGCAGGCGAGTCCCTGAACCACTCGGGCACCCGGCCAGGATCAGGTGCGGCACGGCTCACTCGTCCCGACCTGACGCATTGACCGTACGGTGGGGCGAAAAGCGGGCTCAAGAGAAAACCCGGCGCTGCAACGGGACTGCCATACGCCGTTCACGAACAGGGGTCGTACGACCAAGGTCTCAAGCCGTCACCGCCCCTGGACAGGGGCCGAACCCCGCTGAGCCCCTTACTCTGGCGTGCATGGAAGCCCTGGACCCCCGCGACACCGATGTCGCCGATGCCGTCCCGTCCGGACCCCCGGACGACACCGTCGGCGTGCTGAGCCGCCCGTACCGGGCGCTGAGCATCGGCATCGTCTCGGTCGTCCTGCTCATCGCCTTCGAGGCGACGGCAGTCGGAACGGCGATGCCGGTCGCGGCGCGGGAGCTGGACGGGCTGTCGCTGTACGCCTTCGCCTTCTCGGGGTACTTCACGACCAGCCTCTTCGGCATGGTGCTCGCAGGCCAGTGGTCGGACCGCAGCGGTCCGCTCGGTTCACTGACCTGCGGCATCGGCGCCTTCGCCGCGGGGCTGCTGCTGTCGGGGACAGCAGGGTCGATGTGGGTGTTCATCCTGGGCCGGGCCGTCCAGGGGTTCGGGGGCGGACTCGTGATCGTCGCCCTGTACGTGGTCGTGGGCCGCGCCTACCCGGAGCGGCTGCGCCCGGCGATCATGGCGGCATTCGCGGCGGGCTGGGTCGTCCCGTCCGTGGTCGGTCCGCTGGCCTCGGGCGCGGTGACCGAACAACTCGGCTGGCGCTGGGTCTTCATCGGCATCCCGGTACTGGTGGTGTTCCCGCTGGCGCTCGCGCTGCCCCGGATCCGGCGCTCGGCGGCCGGCCCCGCCGAGCCGGCCGGCGTGGCCCCCTTCGAGGTCCACCGCCTCCGTCTGGCGTTCGGCATCTCGCTGGGCGCGGGACTTCTCCAGTACGCGGCCCAGGACCTGAAGCCGGTGTCCCTCGTCCCCGCTGCCGTGGGCGCCGCCCTGCTGGTCCCGGCGGTGCTCGGACTGCTGCCCCGTGGCACCTACCGGGCGGCCCGCGGGCTGCCGTCCGTGGTGCTGCTGCGCGGAGTCGCGGCGGGCGCCTTCATCGCGGCGGAGAGCTTCGTCCCCCTCATGCTCGTCACCCAGAGGGGACTGTCCCCGACCCTGGCCGGGTTCTCGCTCGCGGCCGGCGGCGGCACCTGGGCGCTCGGGTCGTACGTCCAGTCGAGACGGCGCCTGGAGCCCTACCGGGGGCGGCTGATGACGCTCGGCATGCTCGTCGTCGCCGCCGCGATCGCCACGGCACCCAGTGTGCTGATCCACGCGGTCCCCGTCTGGACCGTCGCCGTCGCCTGGGGGTTCGGCTGCTTCGGCATGGGCCTGGTCATCTCCTCGACCAGCGTCCTGCTGCTGCAGCTGTCCGCTCCCGAGGAGGCGGGGGCGAACTCGGCGGCCCTGCAGATCTCCGACGGCCTCTCCAACGTCGTTCTGCTCTCCGCGGGCGGTGCCGCGTTCGTCGCGCTCGGCGGCGGTTCGGTCGCCCCCACCGTCACCGAGACCGGCGCCGCCGGCTCCCACCCGGCCGCCTTCGCCGCGGTGTTCCTGCCGATGGCGGCGGTGGCGCTGGTGGGCGCCTGGGTGACGACCCGGCTGCGGGCGCGGTGACCCCGTCGGCGCCGAACCCGGTGATCCAGATGATCTGTGACCCGTGTCGCACCCGGGTCGGATGCGGCGGCGTCACCCCGAACCTCCGGTGGGCGCACCGGTAGGGTGGCCCGGTTGTCATACCCAGCCGCGCCCGCCCGTCAGCCGGCACCGCCTGCCCGACGCGCTCCGCGCGGCCTTTCATGCGCCGACCGAACCGGAGACCGTGACTACCGCCGCCGCCAGCTCCAACTCCTCCCACTCGCACCACCTCTCTCCCGCCTACCCCGGCCGTGCTCCCTGGGGCACGGCCGGCAAGCTGCGCGCCTGGCAGCAGGGGGCGATGGAGAAGTACGTCCGGGAGCAGCCGCGTGACTTCCTCGCCGTCGCCACGCCCGGTGCCGGCAAGACGACCTTCGCGCTGACGCTCGCGTCCTGGCTGCTGCACCACCACGTCGTGCAGCAGGTGACGGTCGTCGCCCCGACCGAGCACCTGAAGAAGCAGTGGGCGGAGGCGGCCGCGCGCATCGGCATCAAGCTCGACCCCGAGTACAGCGCCGGACCGCTCGGCCGGGAGTACCACGGTGTCGCCGTCACCTACGCGGGCGTCGGGGTCCGGCCCATGCTGCACCGCAACCGCGTGGAGCAGCGCAAGACCCTCGTGATCCTCGACGAGATCCACCACGCCGGCGACTCCAAGTCCTGGGGCGAGGCCTGCCTGGAGGCGTTCGAGCCGGCCACCCGGCGACTCGCCCTGACCGGTACGCCGTTCCGGTCCGACACCAACCCCATTCCGTTCGTGGCCTACGAGGAGGGTGCCGACGGGATCCGCCGGTCGGCCGCCGACTACACCTACGGATACGGGTCCGCCCTCGCCGACGGGGTCGTGCGGCCGGTCATCTTCCTCTCCTACAGCGGCAATATGCGCTGGCGGACCAAGGCGGGCGACGAGATCGCCGCCCGGCTGGGCGAGCCCATGACCAAGGACGCCGTCAGCCAGGCCTGGCGCACCGCCCTCGACCCACGCGGCGAGTGGATGTCCAGCGTGCTGCGCGCCGCAGACCAGCGGCTGACCGAGGTCCGCAAGGCCGTCCCGGACGCCGGTGCCCTTGTCATCGCCTCCGACCAGGAGGCGGCACGCGCGTACGCGAAGCTCATCCGCGACATCACCGGGCACCGGGCGACCCTCGTCCTGTCCGACGACGCGGGCGCGTCCGACCGTATCGACGAGTTCAGCCACAGCGACGACCGCTGGATGGTCGCGGTGCGCATGGTGTCGGAGGGGGTCGACGTGCCCCGGCTCGCGGTCGGGGTGTATGCGACCACCATCTCGACCCCGCTCTTCTTCGCCCAGGCCGTCGGCCGTTTCGTGCGGTCCCGGCGCCGTGGCGAGACCGCCTCCGTGTTCCTGCCCACCGTCCCCGACCTCCTCACCTTCGCCAACGAGATGGAGGTCGAGCGCGACCACGTCCTCGACAAGCCGAAGAAGGGCGGCGAGGAGGAGGACCCGTACGCCGAGTCCGAGAAGGAGATGGAGGAGGCCAACCGGGAGCAGGACGAGGACACCGGCGAGCAGGACATGCTGCCGTTCGAGGCACTGGAGTCAGACGCCGTCTTCGACCGGGTCATGTACAACGGCGCCGAGTTCGGCATGCAGGCCCATCCCGGCAGCGAGGAGGAACAGGACTACCTCGGCATTCCCGGCCTTCTCGAGCCCGAGCAGGTGCAGTTGCTGCTGCAGAAGCGGCAGGCCCGGCAGATCGCACACAGCCGCAAGAAACCGGACGCGGAGGCCGACCTGCTGGAACTGCCCGCCGAACGGCGGCCGGTGGTCACCCACAAGGAACTGCTGGAGTTGCGCAAGCAGCTCAACACGATGGTGGGCGCGTACGTCCACCAGAGCGGCAAGCCGCACGGCGTGATCCACACCGAACTGCGCCGTGTGTGCGGGGGCCCGCCGAGCGCCGAGTGCACCGCCGGTCAGCTGCGTCAGCGCATCGCGAAGGTCCAGGAGTGGGCCACGCGCATGAAGTGATCCCGGCACCGCCCCGGGATACGAGCGGCCTCGGTGGGCGGTGCGTACCGCCGTAAAACGGGCGAGTGACTCCCGGCCTCCGACCGGATTCTGGACGGAGCCTTCCGCTGAGCGAACGGGCTCGCTAATGTCCCGCTACGCACACGCCCCGTGGCAGCGCCGCCGCGGAGCGCAGCCGTGAAGCGACTGAGTCCGGGGTCCACCGGGCCGCCAGCCGATCGGCGGCCTCTGGAGCGCGTCGCCGACGGGACTCGGTGCCGCATCCGCCGCGACAGGGCCGCCGCCTCACCACTAAGGAGTGGCAGTCGTGGCCGCGGAGACCTCCCAGACGCTCGACCGGGGCCTGAGGGTCCTCAAGCTGCTTGCCGACACGGACCACGGGCTGACCGTCACCGAACTGTCCACCAAGCTGGGCGTCAACCGGACTGTGGTGTACCGGTTGTTGGCCACGCTCGAGCAGCACTCCCTCGTCCGCCGTGACCTGGGTGGCCGTGCCCGGGTCGGGCTCGGTGTACTGCGCCTGGGTCGCCAGGTGCATCCGCTGGTTCGGGAGGCCGCACTGCCCGCGCTGCGAGCGCTCGCCGAGGACATCGGGGCCACCGCGCACCTCACGCTGGTCGACGGGTCCGAGGCCCTGGCCGTCGCCGTGGTCGAGCCGACCTGGACCGACTACCACGTGGCGTACCGGGCCGGGTTCCGGCATCCGCTCGACCGGGGAGCCGCCGGCCGGGCCATTCTCGCCGCCCGTCGGCAGCCGGTCGAGGACCCGGGATACACGCTCACCCACGGGGAGTTGGAGGCCGGCGCGAGCGGTGCGGCCGCGCCGCTGCTCGGGGTGAGCGGGATCGAGGGCAGCGTGGGGGTCGTGATGCTCTCGGACGCGGTGCCCGACAGGGTGGGGCCACGCGTGGTGGACGCCGCTCGGGAGGTGGCCGAGGCGCTGCACTGAATGCCGGGCGGCCGCTCTCAGGGACCCTCGCCGGTGTCCGCGGCCGTCCGTAACTGCAGCCACAGCACCAGCCGTTCGTCGGGATCGTCGAGATTGATTCCGATGCGCCGCCGCACCTGCCGCAGCCGGTAGCGGCAGGTGTTGGGGTGCACCGCGAGCCGCTCCGCCGCGCCCGCCATGTCGCAGCCGGCCTCGAACCACGCCAGCAGGGTGCGTGCGTAATCGGTGCCGTGCCCGGCGTCGTACGCGCGCACCTCCAGCCCGGCTCCCATGTTCAACTCCCGTTGTTCTTCCATCACTTCGGCCAGTCGCAGCAGAGTGATCCGGGGCCGCACCCCGGCCACCGACGCCACCGGCAGCTGCGGCCCGAGCACCCGCAGCACCAGGTCCGCGTCCCGACGGGAGGCGGCCACCGCGGCGGCCGAGGGCACGACCTCGCCGAGTCCGGCCCGCACCGGCACCCGCAGTGCCTGTCCGGCCCGCCGCACGATGTCCTCGGCCAGCCGCAGATGCCGCTCCCCATGGCTTCGGCTCCGGGGAACGCCGCGTTCCGCCGGGGCGGGCAGCAGCGCGTACACGGCCCCGTCGGCGAGCACACATGCGTGCCGTCCGTAGCGGGCCTCGCACTGGAGCCGTACGAGGTCCAGCAGCCGCAGCGCGGTCTGCTCGCCGTCCGGCGCGGACACCGTGGCGTCCAGGACGAACGCGGCCACTCGTACCGGCTCCGGGCCGAACCGGTGGGCGGCGGCCGGGTCGGCGGTGCCGTCGAGGAGGCGACGCAGCAGATCACCGTCCTGGTGCCGGGCCAGCTCCTGAGCGGCGCGCGCCCGCAGCAGGAGCAGCGCCGCCGTCGACGCGCCCTGCGCCAGTGCCTTCCCGGCGTCGGGTGCCAGCCGGCCGTCGTCGACGACCCAGAGCGAGCCGAGGGTCTCGCCCCCGGCGCGCACCGCGACCGCCAGCCGTGGCAGGGCACCCGCGAGTGCCGGCAGCCGCACCGGGCCCTGGGCCGCGAAGACGGTCCGGTACTGCTCGGTGTTCTCCGGGCTCCCCGGCACCCGAAGCCCGAGGATGCCCTGGCGACGGTCCTCGTCCGTCGCCTGTCCCGGCACCGTGGAGTACGCGAGGATCCGTTGCCGAGGGTCCTCGACGGTGGTGGCCCCGCCGACGGCTGCGGCCACCGCATCGGCGAGCGCGAACAGTTCACCGCGGGCGTCACCCGCGCCCGTGGCCGCCGGGCGCGCGCCGATCGCCGACGCCAGCAGCAGGTGCACCTGGTGCCAGGCGGCGTCCTCGTCCACGGACAGCAGGGCGATCCCGGCCCCCTCCGCCTCAGCGACGGGTCCGCCCTCGCCTCGTACGACGACGCCGGCCATGCCCGCCTCACCGGCGGCGCGCGTGAGCGGTCCGGCGTCCGGGGCGGGCACGCCCACCGCGAGCAGCAGCGCACCGGGCGTACGGGGGAGAGAGGCGTGGGCCTCGTACAGCAGCGTCTCGGTGACGGGCACGGCGAGGCCGGCGGGCGCGGTGTGCAGCCGTACGGAGGGTTCGCCGACGACGTCGAGCAGATCCCCGAGGGTGCGGGCGTCCATGGGATGCCTCCTGCGCCGGTTGGCCGATCGCCTCAGGACCGTATGCGGGTTTTGGCCTCCCGCACAACGCGGCCCCGCAGCGGGCCCCCGACACTCGACCCATGACAGCAGACAGGGACCTGTCCGACGCCCATGCACGCGCGGCGCGGCTCGCGGACGACACCGCGGGCACCGCGGGCGTCCACCTCCGTACCGCGCACGACGTGAGCGATCTCGCCGCCGTGGCCGACTACTTCTGCGACGTCTGGCGGACGCCCCGCAGCAGCCCGCCCCTGCCCGCCGAGGTGCTGCACAGCCTGGTGCACGCGGGCGGAGCCGTGCACGCCGCCTACACCGTCGTGGGGGAGCGGCTCGCCGGGGCCTGTGCCGCCGTCTTCGGTCCGCCCGCCGACGCGGACGCGTACTCCCTGCTGGCGGCGGCCGACCGCGGTGTCGGACTCCCGCTGAAGCAGGCGCAGCGCGCCTGGCTGCTGGAGCGTGGCGCCCGCACCCTGCGCTGGACCTTCGACCCGCTGGTCGGCCGCAACGGCCGATTCAACCTGGTCAAGCTGGGCGCGACCGGCACGGAGTACCTCGTCGACTTCTACGGTCCGATGGCCGACGGTGTGAACGACGGCGACGAGAGCGACCGGCTGACTGTCGTCTGGGACCTGGAGTCACCGCGGCAGCCGTGCGAGAGCGCCGACCACACCGTCGTAGCCGCGCCCGTTCCCCGGGCTGCCGACTCCTCGACGCCCGGCACCGCGCGGGCCGGGGGAGCCCCACGAGCGGAGGGGACCCCCACGGCTCCGGACGGGGCCCCGCTCGCCCACCGCTCCCTCGACGGCCGGCACTTGTGGTGCCGCGTACCGGAGGACGTCGTGGCCCTGCGCGCCGCCGATCCCGCCCTCGCCCTGCGCTGGCGGCACGCCGTCCGCGAGGTCTTCGTGCAGGCCTTCGCCGAGGGGTTCAGAGCGACGGCGATGTCCCGGGACGGCTGGTACACGCTCACCCGAAAGGAGCATTCCCCGGCATGAAACTCGAACGCGCCGAGATCGTCCACGTGGCGATCCCGCTGGTCGCCCCGTTCCGCACCTCCTTCGGGACCATGACCACGAAGGACACCTTCCTGCTCCATGTGGTCACCGACGCCGCCGAGGGCTGGTCCGAGTTCGCCGCCGACCCCGAACCGCTGTACTGCTCGGAGTTCGTGGCCGGCGCCGAGATCGTCCTCCGCGACTTCCTGCTGCCGCGCGCCGCCGCCCTGCCCCGTCTGACGACGGCCGCCCTCACCCCCGGCATGGCGGCGATCAAGGGGCACGAGCTGGCCAAGGCCGCCCTGGAGACGGCCGTCCTGGACGCGGAGCTGCGCGCGCACGGCATGCCGCTCGCGACCTATCTGGGGGCCGTGCGGGACCGGGTGCCGGCCGGGGTGTCGGTCGGCATCAGGGACTCGGTGCCCGAGTTGCTGGACGACGTCGAGCGCTACCTCGCCGAGGGCTACGTCCGCATCAAGCTGAAGATCGAGCCCGGCTGGGACCTGGAACCGGTGAGGGCGGTGCGCGAGCGGTTCGGCTACGAGCTGCCGCTCCAGGTCGACGCGAACACCGCCTACACGCTCGCCGACGCCGAGCACCTGCGGAAGCTGGACGCGTTCGGGCTGCTGCTCGTCGAAGAGCCGCTGGAGGAGAACAACCTCCACGCCCACGCCCTGCTCCAGCAGCGCCTCGCCACTCCCGTCTGCCTGGACGAGTCCCTGCACAACGCCCGTGACACGGCTTCCGCGATCGCCATGGACGCCTGCCGGGTCGTCAATGTGAAGCCCGCGCGGGTCGGCGGCTATCTGGAGGCCCGTCGCGTGCACGACGTGGCCCACGCGCACGGGGTGCCGGTGTGGTGCGGCGGCATGCTCGAGACAGGTGTCGGCCGCGCCCCCAACCTCGCACTGGCGGCCCTGCCCGGCTGCACGCTCCCCGGGGACACCTCGGCCTCCGCACGCTACTTCGCCGAGGACATCACCGAGCCGTTCGTGCTCCAGGACGGCCATCTCCCGGTGCCGTCCGCGCCCGGGATCGGTGTCGCGCCGCTCCCGGAGGCCCTGCGGCGCTTCACCACCGGGCGGAGAGGCCTGTACGGGGGCTGACCGGCACCCGGCCGGAGGCCACCGCCGCGTTAGATTGATCCCGTGCTCTCTCGTCTCTCGCGTCCCAAGGCCGTCGCCGTCTGCGCCCTGCCCGCCGCGGCCCTGTTCGCAACGGCGGCGGCCGCGCCGCTGCCGTTCTCGGTGGCGCAGCCGGGCCTGACGGCCAACGTCCTCGGCGCGAACAAGGGCGCTCCCGTGATCACGATCAGCGGTACGCCCACCCGTACGACGTCCGGCCAGCTGCGGATGACGACGATCCAGGCGACGGGGCCCGATGCGCATGTCTCGCTCGGCGACGTGATCGACGGCTGGGTCCGCACAGACCGCGCGGTGCTGCCACGTGACGCGGTCTACCCGAGCGGCGACACCGTCAAGGAGATCGAGCAGCACAACTCCGAGCAGATGAAACAGTCCCAGGAAGCCGCGACCCGGGCGGCGCTGAAGTACGTGGGCCTCAGCGACAAGAACGTCAAGGTCACGCTGAAGCTCGCGGACGTGGGCGGCCCGAGCGCGGGCCTGCTGTTCACTCTCGGGATCATCGACAAGCTGCACGGCGACGGCAGCGGCGGCGACCTCACGGGCGGCCGCACCGTCGCCGGTACGGGCACCATCGACGACGCCGGCAACGTGGGCGCCGTCGGCGGTGTGGCGCTCAAGACGCAGGCCGCCCGCCGCGACGGCGCGACGGTCTTCCTGGTCCCGAAGGCGGAGTGCCTCGACGCGAAGGCGGAGCTGCCGAAGGGGCTGCGGCTGGTCCCGGTGACCACGCTGACGGGCGCGGTCGACGCGCTGGTGGCGCTGGAGAAGGGGAAGGGCTCGGTACCCAGCTGCTAGTGCGGCGACCGGAAAGGTTCACCGGCAAACCCTTCCGGCCACAGCATGGGACGGCGGCGGGACGGGGGCGCAGCGAGCCGGCGCAGGTGACAGCCGGTCGCCCCGCTGGACTCACCCGGCTTCGCGGCCGGCCGGGACGCCGTGGCCGGTCCGCCGCGCCGCAGCGCGTTGAGCAACTGCATGCGCAGGGGATGCGCAAGGCCGCGCAGCGAACGGGCGTCGAGTACGCGCGGCGGCCGTTCGTCCGCGCGTGGGGTGGTGTCGTCGGGCTCCTGCATGCATGCGAAGGCAGCGTTGCAAGGAATCGGTGGCAAGGAATTCTTTGCAACCGGTTCCCGGGGAGTCCTACGAGCCTCTCGAGCCCCCGTGGAGCACGTCGGCCACCAGCAGTTCCGCCACTGAGACGCCCCAGTCCACCAGGAGCGCCAGCGCGGTCGTGAGGATCGAGCCGAGCAGCAGCAACGGGAGACTGTGGTGGGCGATCCCGGTGGTGATCAGTACGCCCAGACCGCCGCCGCCCCCGAGGGCCGCCAGCGTCACCGTGCCGACGTTCAGGACCAGGGTCATGCGCACGCCCGCGAGGATCAGCGGGACGGCTGAGGGCAGTTCGACCCGGGTCAGCACGCCCAGCGGGGACATGCCGAGGCCACGGGCGGTCTCCAGGAGCGCCGGATCGTTCGCCTTCAGTCCCGCGATCGTGGTCGCCAGCACGGGCAGGACGGCGTAGACGACGATGCCGAGCAGGACCGCTTTCCGGCCGGTGCCGAGCCAGAGTGCCGGCAACGCCAGCAGACCGAGCGCCGGAGCCGCCCGGCCCAGGGTCGCGATCGTCAGGGCCACGGGCGTGACCCTGCGGAACGTCGCACGGGTGAGCAGGATGCCCAGCGGGATCGCCACGACCAGCACCAGGACCGTGGCGATCGCAGTCAGCTCGACGTGCTGCCACAAGGCCCTCGTGACCCGGCCGCGTGCCATGGCGTCCTGGGAGACGGGGTCCAGCCGGGCGCGCCGGAACCAGAGCAGGGTCACCAGCAGTGCGACCACCAGCGCCAGGGGCAGACAGGTCAGTTTCTGCCAGCTGATCCGGGGCCTCGTCGGATTCGGCCGGGTCGGCGTCTTGATCTCCTCCTGCTCCTCCACCTTGGGTGTGGTCACGTCCGCTTCTCCTCCGGTTGTGCCGGTGCCGTGGGCCTCCCGGGGATGGTCAGCCGCCCGAGGAGCAGGTATCCGGCGTCGAACAGCAGTGACAGGGCGACGATCCCGAGCGTGCCCGCGAGCACCTGGTTGAGCGCGTTCTCGCCGTCCGGGGAGCCGAGGCCGCGGCGGATCTCGTTGCCGAGGCCGGGCCCGGAGGCGTAGGCGGTGATCGCGGCGACGCCCATCAGCAGCCGCGTGGAAGTCCTGATCCCGGCGAGGATCGACGGCCAGGCCACCGGCAGCTCCACACGCACGAGCCGGGCCGGCCGTGCCATGCCGACGACCCGGGCCGCGCGCACCCGTGAGGGATCGACCGCGCGCAGGCCCAGGACGGAGTTCCGCACGATCGGCAACAGCCCGCACAGCGTCAGCAGGGTGGCCGCGGGAGCCGGGCCGGGACCCATGAGGGGGATCAGCAGACCGAGCAGCGCGAGGGCGGGAACGGTCAGGAAGACACCGGTCGCGGCCGTGGCGAGGGTGCCCGCCCGCTCGCTGCCACGGGCGGCCAGGGCGATCCCCACACCCAGGACCGCCGCGACGACCGTGCACGGGAAGACCGTGCCCGCGTGCCGACAGGCGTCCACGAGCAACTGATGGTGGCGGTCGTCCACGTATTCCCAGAAGCTCACGTGCCCTCATCCCGGTCGCTAGGTCTTCTCCCGGTCCTCCGCCGCCTGCTCCACCAGGGGGATGATCCGCAGCGGAACGGGGTTCTCCATGACGATGGCCGTGGAGGCCCGGACGATGCCATCAAAACCGACAACCCGGTCGATCACACGTTGAAGATCGGCATTCGAGCGAGCCACCAGCCGGCACAGCATGTCTCCGCTGCCCGTGGTGGTGAGCAGTTCGAGGACCTCCGGTACGGTCGCCAAGTGGGCCCTGACGTCCGCTCCTTGCCCCTGACGGATCTGCAGCGTCGCGAAGGCGGTCACGGGATAGCCGAGTGCGGCCGGGTCCACCTGAGGGCCGAATCCGCGGATCACTCCATTCGACTGAAGCCGGTCCAGGCGCGCCTGCACGGTGCCGCGCGCGACACCGAGCCGCCGGGACATCTCCAGCACCCCGATGCGCGGCTCCCGCGCCAGCAGCACGATGAGCCGGGCGTCCAGATGATCGATCGCCATGCCCTTCTCCAAGATGGTCATCTTGTACAGAACGCCCGCCGTCCGGGGGCATTCGCTGAACAGAGTGCCCAGCTGATACGCAAACTATTGCGCAGCTTGCGGGGAGGGGTGAGGCTGCCGCTATGAGCCAGACCACACACCACACTCCCGACACCGCGCGCGAGGCAGACCCCTTCCCGGTCAAGGGAATGGACGCGGTCGTCTTCGCCGTGGGCAACGCCAAGCAGGCCGCCCACTACTACTCCACCGCTTTCGGCATGCGGCTCGTCGCCTACTCCGGACCGGAGAACGGCAGCCGCGAGACCGCCTCCTACGTCCTGGAGAACGGCTCGGCCCGTTTCGTCTTCACCTCCGTCATCAAGCCCGCCACCACCTGGGGCCACTTCCTCGCCCAGCACGTGGCCGAACACGGCGACGGCGTCGTCGACCTCGCCATCGAGGTCCCGGACGCGCGTGCCGCGTACGCCTACGCGATCGAGCACGGTGCCCGATCGGTCGCCGAGCCGTACGAGATGAAGGACGAGCACGGCGTCGTCGTCCTGGCCGCGATCGCCACATACGGCGAGACCCGCCACACCCTGGTCGAGCGCACCGGCTACGACGGCCCGTACCTGCCCGGCTACGCCGCCGCCGACCCGATCGTGGAGCCGCTCGAGTACCGCACCTTCCAGGCGATCGACCACTGCGTCGGCAACGTCGAACTCGGTCACATGAACGAGTGGGTGCAGTTCTACAACAAGGTCATGGGCTTCACGAACATGAAGGAGTTCGTGGGCGACGACATCGCGACCGAGTACAGCGCGCTGATGTCCAAGGTCGTGGCCGACGGGACGCTCAAGGTCAAGTTCCCGATCAACGAGCCCGCCGTCGCGAAGAAGAAGTCCCAGATCGACGAGTATCTGGAGTTCTACGGTGGCCCCGGCGTCCAGCACATCGCGCTCAACACGAACGACATCGTGCGCACGGTACGGACGATGCGGGCGGCCGGCGTGGAGTTCCTCGACACCCCGGGCTCGTACTACGACACCCTCGGCGAATGGGTGGGTGACACCCGCGTCCCCGTCGAGACCCTGCGCGAGCTGAAGATCCTCGCCGACCGCGACGAGGACGGCTATCTGCTGCAGATCTTCACCAAGCCGGTCCAGGACCGTCCGACGGTCTTCTTCGAGATCATCGAACGCCACGGCTCCATGGGCTTCGGCAAGGGCAACTTCAAGGCCCTGTTCGAGGCGATCGAGCGGGAGCAGGAGAGGCGCGGAAACCTCTGAACCCCTTACGTCCGCAGCCGAACCGGACCGGTCTCGCGACCCGGGGGCGGCACGGGCGGGACGCACACGGCTCCCTTTCCCGAGGGTGGAGCCGTGTGCAGGCGGGGTTCACACCGCCGCCCCCGGGTGCAACGCTCGGATCATGAGCCGTATCGAAGCCCCGCGCGACGAAATCACCGGCAACCTCCTCGACCGACTCAGGGCCGGCCTGCCGCCCGAAGCCGTCCTGAGCGACCCCGACGTCACGGCCTCGTACGCGAACGACATGGCGAGCTTCTGTGTGGCAGGCACCCCGGCCGTGGTTGTGCTGCCGCGCACCGTCGAGCAGGTCCGGCACGTGATGCGGACCGCCACCGAACTGCGGGTCCCGGTCGTCCCGCAGGGCGCCCGCACCGGTCTGTCGGGCGCGGCCAACGCCTCCGAGGGCTGCATCGTGCTCTCACTGACGAAGATGGACCGGATCCTGGAGATCAACCCGGTCGACCGCATCGCCGTCGTCGAACCGGGCGTCGTCAACGCCACGCTGTCCCGCGCGGTGAACGAACACGGTCTGTACTACCCGCCGGACCCCTCCAGTTGGGAGATGTGCACGATCGGCGGCAACATCGGCACGGCCTCCGGCGGGCTGTGCTGCGTGAAGTACGGGGTGACAGCCGAGTACGTGCTCGGTCTGGACGTCGTCCTCGCCGACGGGCGCCTCATGTCCACCGGCCGCCGTACGGCCAAGGGCGTCGCCGGCTACGACCTCACCCGGCTCTTCGTCGGCTCCGAGGGCTCGCTCGGGATCGTCGTCCGCGCGGTCCTCGCCCTGAAGCCCAAGCCGCCCCGGCAACTGGTGCTGGCGGCCGAGTTCGCGTCCGCGGCCGCCGCCTGCGACGCCGTGTGCCGGATCATGACGGGCGGACATGTGCCGTCCCTTCTCGAACTGATGGACAGGACAACCGTCAAGGCCGTCAACGATCTCGCGCACATGGGCCTGCCGGAGAGCACGGAGGCCCTGCTGCTCGCCGCCTTCGACACCCCAAACCCGGCCGCCGACCTCGCCGCTGTCGGCGCGCTGTGCGAGGCCGCCGGGGCCACCGAGGTGGTACCGGCCGATGACGCGGCCGAGTCCGAACTGCTCCTGAAGGCGCGGCGGTTGTCGCTCACCGCGCTGGAGGCCGTCAAGGGCACGACGATGATCGACGACGTGTGCGTGCCGCGCTCGCGGCTCGGCGAGATGCTCGAGGGGGTGGAGCGGATCGCCGAGAAGTACCGGCTCACCATCGGGGTGTGCGCACACGCGGGCGACGGCAACACGCACCCGACCGTCTGCTTCGACGCACAGGACCCGGAGGAGTCCCGGCGGGCCCGCGAGTCCTTCGACGAGATCATGGCCCTCGGCCTGGAACTCGGCGGCACGATCACCGGCGAGCACGGCGTGGGCGTCCTGAAGAAGGAGTGGCTGGCGCGTGAGATCGGCCCGGTGGGTGTGCAGATGCAGCGGGCGATCAAACAGGTCTTCGACCCCCTGGGCCTCCTCAACCCGGGAAAGCTCTTCTGAACCACCCCGGTTCGCTCACCCTTCCGGGGAGCCGGAGCCGACTGGGAGCTCCGGCCCGCGCCCCGTGCGGGGGCATGCGGGCCGGCCGCATGAGCGGGAGCCAACGGCTGCGACAGGCGTCACGCACCTTTCGGAGGATTTCTTTCCGGGTGTGTTCCAGGTGTGTGAAGGCCGTGCGCGGTATCGCCCGGAAAGGGGTGGATGCAGGCGGAGCGGCAGTACCCCGCGCCCGGTTCTGATAGATGTGGATGTCCACACGACCCCCCGAGCAGATACGGGACGACGGACATGAGCGCCCCAACCCCGGCACCCGGTGACGACAGACCCCGCGAGGGCTACTACCCGGATCCGTCCATTCCTGGATATGTCCGGTACTGGAACGGTGTCGCCTGGGTGCCGGGCACCAGCAGGCCCGCGCCCAGCGACGGCGGACCGCTCTCCCCGCCGCCCGGTGCACGTCCTGCCCAGCCCACGGTGGAGGAGACCGGGCCGCACTTCTTCGACGAGGACCCGGTCGAGGAGACCCCTCGGGTGAGCCCGGCCGAGGCCCAGCACGGCAGCCGCCCGGAGCCCGCCTCGGCCTGGGGCGCCGACCGTTCACGGCAGTCCGGCTTCGGCGGCGACCAGGACCGCCGGGTCTCGTGGGGCGCGCCCCAGGGAGCCGACCCCCGGGTCCCGCTCGCCGGCCGGCCCGAGGGCGCGGCGACGCGTACGGACGGCACGGCGACCATTCCACCCGCCGACTCCGCGGCGGGCCCCGGCTCCACTCCGGCCCCGGACGGCACGGTCGTGTTCCGCCGGCAGCCGCGCAGCGAAGGCGCCGGCACCGGCGCACAGGACACCTCCGGTCACGACGGCCCCGTCTCTTCCGAGGGCACCACGGCCTTCCGTTCGCTCTCCCCGCGCACGGGGGAGCAGGGAGGAAGCACAGGGGCGACCGGTTCCGGTCCGGGCCGGCCCGCCGCCCCGCGCGCCGACAGCGCCCAGGCCGCGGCCCGCCACGCGCTGGGCCTGGAACCGGAGGCGCCGGACCCCGCTCCGCAGCGCACCGCTCCCCCGCCGCAGCCGTCGGTCCCCGCGCCGGCCATGCCCCCGACGGGGTCGCCCCCGCGGCAACCGGCGGGTTCGCTCTCGCAGCAGCCCGCCTCCGGCATCCCCCAGCAGTCCGCCGGCACGCCCCTGACCACGGGCTCCGGTGGCGGCCAGCCCTCCTGGGCGCAGCAGGTGCACCGGCTCGCGAGCTCGGGCCCCGAGGGCGGCCGGCCCGTCGCGCCGTGGAAGCCTCCGGTGGACGACCCGTTCCAGGCGGCGGCCCGGGCGCAGGCGGCGGCCCGGCCCGCGGACCTCGGCAAGCGGCTGGCCGCCCGGCTCCTGGACACCCTGGTGCTGGCGGCGGTCACGGGCGTGGCCGCCGTACCGCTGGGCACCGAGGCGATCGACCACATCAACAACAAGATCGGCGCGGCGAAGCTGTCCGGGCAGACCGTCACGGTCTGGCTGCTCGACGGTACGACCTCGGTCCACCTTGCCGTCGTGCTCGCCGTGCTCCTCGGCTTCGGCGTCCTCTACGAAGTGCTGCCCACCGTCAAGTGGGGCCGCACGCTCGGCAAGAAGCTGTGCGGCATCGAGGTGCGGGACATCGAGGCCCATGAGCCACCGGCGTTCGGGCCGGCCCTGCGCCGCTGGCTCGTCTACAGCGTCCCGGGTCTGCTCGTGTTCGGCGTCGTCGGCGTGCTGTGGTGCGTGTTCGACCGGCCGTGGCACCAGTGCTGGCACGACAAGGCGGCGCACACGTTCGTGGCGGGCTGACCCGGACGGACCTGTAGGGATGCGGAGCCGGAGGGTTCGCGGTCGACTCGGGCCATGAGCACCGAACCGCCGCCCCCCGGCTCCGGGGACTCCCCGGAGGACGACCCGTTCAGAAAGAACCAGCCCCCGCCGTCCGAGGGTGGCGGCTCGGAACCCCACTGGGGCTCGCCGGCCGGCAGTGAGCCGCCACCGGGCGGCCGGCCTCCTCCCCAAGGTCAGCCTCCGTACGGTCAGCCGCCGCCGGGCGGTCAGCCCCCGTACGGTCAGCCCCCGCCCGGCGGTCAGCCCCCGCCCGGCGGTGGAAGCCCCTACGACATGCCTCCGCCACCCGGTGCCCCCCACGGCGGCGGGGGACCCTACGGCCCGTACGGCGGGACGGACCCCCTCGCCGGGATGCCCCCGCTCGCCGACAGTGGCAAACGTGTGCTCGCACGGATCATCGACATGATCATTGTGGGCATCGTCGTCGTGCTGCTGTCCTGGGCGTTCCGCACCACCGAGTACAACGTGGACGCCAACCAGATCGACTACAGCAGGTCTCTGGGCCAGTCCGTGATCGCCGCTGTGCTCTACATCGCCTACGACACCGTCATGATCTCCAGGTCGGGGCAGACGTTCGGCAAGAAGTTGCTGAACATGCGGGTGGCCAATCTGCGGGACGGCTCCAGCCCTTCCGTGCAGGCTTCGCTGATCCGCGCCGCGGTGCTGTGGCTTCCGTTCGCGTTCTGCTGTGCCTGTGTCTGGACCGCGATCTGCGGCGGCTGGAGCTTCTTCGACAAGCCCTACAAGCAGGGTCTGCACGACAAGGCGGCCAGGACGGTGGAGGTCAGCACGGTGTGAACGGCTGAGCGGAACTACGGCGGCATACACGCGAACCGGCGGGCCCGTGCATCGGGACCCGCCGGTTTCGGCTGTGCGCTGTGAGGTTGTGCGTCTGGTGCCCGTGAACCGCTCTGCTGCGCGCCCGGTTCAGAGGTTCGCCGGCTCGTGCACGGACTCGGCCGCCGCCGCGGATCCCACGGACGCCGTCGGCCGGCCGGCCGTTGCGTGCTGCCGGCCGGCGGGCCGCCCGGCACCGGCTGAAGCGGACTTCGGCAGCGGGACCGTCACGGCGACGAGCAGCCCGAGCACGAGCGCCGCGACGGCGATCACGGCGATACCCAGGC
This sequence comes from Streptomyces chiangmaiensis, assembly GCF_036281785.1. NCBI lineage: Bacteria > Bacillati > Actinomycetota > Actinomycetes > Kitasatosporales > Streptomycetaceae > Streptomyces > Streptomyces chiangmaiensis. The sequence goes on from NZ_JAYWVC010000164.1 coordinate 17,526, forward strand.
CCGAACTCGTCTGTGACAGCAGCAGCATGGCGAGGGTGGAGAAGATCACGGTGCAGGAACCGTAGGCGAGCTGTGCGGCGTTCGGACGAGGCATGGCCCTTCCTCGGGGGTGCGGGTCTCCTCCCCCCGGTGCCTCTAGTG
>NZ_JAYWVC010000165.1:0-17663 GCF_036281785.1 Streptomyces chiangmaiensis
CCGGCTCGCTTATGCTCCTGCCCCGCCGGGCGGCCACGCACGCTGTCATGTCCGCCGCTTTGGTCGGCACGCCGTCTGTGTTCAGCCTGCGGGCAATGGCAGATGCGGCTACGCCGGACAACGCCCACTCGACCATCTGGTGCACGTGCGGTGCCTCTGCCGGGTCCGGGACCAGCTTGACCACCACCAGGTCCCCGCGCGGCTCACGGGTCGACTGGAAGCGGTATGGGGCCATGCCGGACACGTGGGAGCCAGCAGCGCGCAGGGTTTCTTTAGTCGCGGTGATGTACGCCGACTTCAGGTCTGACTCTTGCTGAGCCAGTGCAGCCATGAGGCCGAAGATCGCAACGCCCATGGGAGTAGACGTGTCCAAGTAAGGCTCTTCGACGCTGACGAGCAGTACGCCGCATTTGGCCAGTTCCTCGTTGATCAGCATTGCTTCGAGGGCGCCCTGACGCGTGAGTCGGGACAGCGAGAAGACCACCACCGCGTCTACGTGACCGGCGCGAACGGCAGCCATCATTTCTTCGAATTCGGGGCGGACGACGTTGGGATCCCAGCCAGATTTGCCCCGTCAGCGAAGTGACCGGAGTTGTCCCAACCCTTGGCCGTGATCAGCGCCTCGCACTTGGTTCGCTGCGCCTCTGGGGACGACGCGGAGTCGTCTTCACGCCGCTTGGACTGCCGGATATAGGACACTGCACGCACATGGTCCAGGTTAGGGGTCCAATCGCAGCCCCGTTTGGTGAGAGGTGTCATGTGCCTAGTATTGTAAAGATCAACGTATTGACCGTCCCTGCCGAGCAGCGGGAGACGCTGGAGAAGCGCTTCGCCTCACGCGCCCACGCCGTCGAGAGCTCCGACGGGTTCGAGTGGTTCGAACTCCTCCGCCCGGTCGAGGGCACCGACGACTACCTCGTCTACACGCGATGGCGTGACGAGGACTCCTTCCGGGCGTGGTTGGAAGGCCCCATGAAGGCAGCCCACCAGGACGCCGGTACGGAGGGAGACGAGCGGCCGAAGCCTGCGGCCGGCGGGTCGACGTTGTGGTCCTTCGAGGTCGTCCAGCAGGCTGCGCCGAAGAGCGCGTAGGCAGGTCGCCGTCCACGACGGTGCGGGAGAGGGCGGCCCGGCAATGAACGGCTGCAAGGCCCGCTGCGGTGCCCTCTCGACCGGCATGGCCTGACCTCCACGGTGCACGCGTTCCCCCTCAAGGGCGTGCGGCCGCTGCGTGCCGCACACCGCGCGCTGATAGGCCACTTGGGCGGGATCGACGCCTTGGTGCTGGTCGACGGCGGCACGGGCAACCGCCTGATCCGGGTGGAGTCGACAGCATTCCCGCACCACGGCAGACAGCGCCGGAAGAAGCCGCGGGAATCACCCGGTCGGGCCAATCTCGCACGGACGGCGCAACGCGGGCCAAAACGCGAGTCGGCGACGGTCGGGCCGTCCGGCCGTTCCACGACGCCGGGCGCACCTTGAGAAAGGGGGCGACGTGCGTCCTCCCAGGACCACGCCGCGCCGTTCGCGCCCTCACGGCGTGACGTCCGCCCACGGCAAGCCGCTTCACTCCGCTCCGTTCCGCGCGTCGAGTACCCGCGTGATGCCGCTTATGGGCAAAGGCGGCGCTTCCACGCGGCTAGGGTGCTCGCAGGCGACGTACACAGAATGACGATGAGCGGGCAGACGACAGTTGGGGGGACCACTCCGACCAGCAGGACCTGGGTTCCGGCAGGACAGGCCGGGCTGTCGCTGCGAGGGTGGGGAGGCTGAGGGGTGGACTGTGGGCGTCTCACTCGATGCAGGGCACCGCATCGCACCGTCGTGCGGCGAGGTCCGGTTGGAGGTGTAGCCGCCGCAGCAGGTAGCGCGCGCGTACTCGCAGTCTTCTGGCCCGAGCCGGACGGGATCGAGGTGGCACCGTGACCAATGCAGTGACCACGGGTGAGACGTTCGTGCATCCGGCACTGTTCTATCGCGGCGAGCAGCAGTACCTGGCGGGCACGGTGCCCTTCGTTCTGGCCGGTCTGGCCGCGGGGGAACCGGTGGCCGTCGCCACCCCGCCGGACCGCCTCGAACTGATCAGGAACCACTTGGGTGATCGCGCCGACGACGTGCATTTCGTGGACATGACCCAGGCGGGCCGCAATCCCGGGTGGATCATTCCGGGGGTGCTGCGCAACTTCGCCGATGCCCACGGCGACGGACGCGTGCGCATCATCGGTGAACCCATCTGGGCCGGCCGCAGCCACCTGGAATACCCGGCATGTGTGCAGCACGAGGCACTGATCAACGCGGCGTTCAACGAGCGTGAGGTGACGATTCTGTGCCCGTACGACGCCGACGGGCTCGACCGGTGCGTGCTCGACGACGCGCGCGCCACCCATCCCCTGGTGATCGAGGACAACAGTGAGACGGCCTCGGCCGCCTACAGCCCCGAGCAGGTCGTCGCCCACTACAACCAGGCCCTGCCCGTGCCGCCGGACGCCGTGGTGTATGTCTTCGACGGCGGCGGTCAGCTTTCCGGTGCCCGCGAGTTCGCCGTCCGGTACGGCAGAAGAATGGGCCTCGACGGTCGGCGGCTGAACGATCTGGCGCTCGCGGTGACGGAGTTGACCACCAACAGCGTCATCCACGGGGCCGGCTCCGGAACACTGCGGATCTGGACGGAGGGGGCACGCATCGTCTGCGAGGTGCACGACGCGGGGCGCCTGATCGATCCGCTGGCCGGCCGGCGCCCCCAGGCACCCAGTGCGCCCGGCGGTCGAGGGCTGCTGCTCGTCAACCACATCGCCGACCTCGTCCGTGTTCACACCGGCGACCCGGGAACCACCATCCGGTTCTACCTGAGTCCTTGACCACCGGAACTGTCTGCATGAGGTGACGGCCCCTCAACCGGAGGCGGTGACCGTGCGGAGCCCGCCGGCGTTCGTCCCGCCCGACCGGTGACCCGCTTCGGCTCGAGGGCGCCCCCACCGCAGGCGACTCCGCCGCGGGCCGTATGCGAGCGGGCCCGACACCTGCGGTCGGGGCCGGATGAAGACATGCCGAGCCACCGCGTCCGGCATAGCCTGGCCGGGTCCGCCACCGAGGCCTGGCCGGGTCACTCGAAGCGAGCGGGATCCACGGGAGCGATCATGGTAGACAACCCCCTGATTCTCGTGACCGGGGCGGCCGGAAGCGTGGGGGCGGTGGGACGCCGTGTTGTCGAGACCCTACGACAGCGTGACCTGCCGGTGCGCGCCCTCGTCCACCGTGAGGACGAGCGCGCGGAGGCCCTCCGCTCCACGGGCGCGGAGGTGGTGGTGGGGGACCTCGCCCGCGCCGAGGACGTCGTCCGGGCCTTGGTCGACTGCGACCGCATGTACTTCGGCATGGGGGTGTCGTCGCAGTACCTCGAGGCGGCGCTCGTCACCGCCGCCGCGGCACGTGCCCAGGGACGGCTGCAGGTGTTCGTCAACATGTCGCAGATGACCGTCTCGCAAATGGACCTCACCAGCACGGCCGCGTCGACGCAGCAGCGTGAGCACTGGCTCATCGAGCAGGTCCTCGACTGGTCGGGGCTTCCGGTCGCTCACATCCGGCCGACGGTGTTCCTGGAGAATCCGATGTTCTCCAGGTTCTGCTTCGCCTCGATCGCGCAGGACGACACGATCCGGCTTCCCTTCGGGACAGGGCGCACCTCACCCGTGGCGGCAGGCGATGTCGCCGATGTCGTCGCCGCCGTCCTCGCGAACCCGGCTCAGCACATCGGGCACGTCCATGAGCTGACCGGACCGGTCTCACAAGACATGTCCGCCATGGCGCAGGAGTTCACCTCGGCGCTCGGGCGACCGATCACCTATGTCGGCACGCCCTACGATCAGTTCATCGACGAGCTTCGGCGACGGGGTCTTCCGGATCACGTCGTCGACCATCTGTCGACCATGGCCCGGCTGCATGCGCAGAACCGCTACGACCGACTGACCCACGACGTCGAGAAGATCACCGGGCGACCCGCGACGGGAGTACGGGCCTACGTCGAGAACAACCCGGAACTGTTCCGGACGGCGACGTGACGGTGGGGTCCGGAGCCTGTGATCTTGGGCCCGTGCAGGTGTGTCACACTCGGCGGCACGGCGCGTGACAACGCGGGTGCGACGCTCAGTGTCGGCCACCGTGGTCCCGAACTCAACGAGCGGTTGGCCCGTGGACTGGACGAGGTCAACTACCCCGCCACTGGGACCACCGAGGCCGAGCAGACCGAGCTGTCGGTGAAGGCCGTCGACGGCACCGAAGAACTCGTCGGCAGCGTGTCCGCGTGGACATGGGGCGGCCTTCTCGGCATCGAGAAGCTTTGGGTCCGCGCGGAGAGCCGCCGCAACGGATGGGGGGCAAGCTCCTTCTGCCTGCGGAGGAGGAGGCACGACGACGCGGCTGCGACCGCGCCTGCGTGTCGTCGTTCACCTTCCAGGCCCCCGTGTTCTACCAGCGCCACGGATACGTGGAGACCGGCAGAACCCTCGGGATCCCCGGTGGTGCGCAGGACGTCCGCATGTGCAAAAAACTGGATCGGAGCCCGGTGCGGGAGTCGGCCTCCTCCCCACGGTGACGGGCCGTCGGGCCTCACGCGGCGCCGTCGACCTCACGCACCAGCTCGATCGCCCTGGCCAGGGTGACCAGGCGTTCCTCCAGCGTCCGCCCTGCCGGGTACAGACGAACGGTGTCCACGCCGGCGTCGCGCCACACCCGGAGCCGTTGCCGCACCATCGACTCGGTGCCGATCAGCGTCGTACCCAGGACCATGTCGTCGGTCACCAGACCGGCGGCGCCGTCCCGGTCACCGGCCTGCCACCGCTCACGTACCTCCGCGGCCACCCCTGCCCAACCCTGGCGGCTGTAGGCGTTGTTGTAGAAGTTGGTGGATGCGGTGCCCATGCCACCGAGGCTGAAGGCGAGTTCCTTCCTGCGCTCCGCGGTCATCGCGGCGAGTGCTTCCTCGTCTGGGGCGAAGGCGACCTCGGCGCCCTGGCAGATGTCCAGCTCGGAGCGTGTACGACCGGTGCGGGCCAGGCCGTTGTCGAGGTGGGCGAAGTAGGCGTCGGCCGCGCCCTCCGGGACGAAGCTCGTCCCCAGCCAGCCATCGGCGACCTCCCCGGTCAGTTCCAGCATGGCCGGTGACAATGCGGCCAGGTAGATGGGGATCTCGTGCTCCGCCCGCATCGACAGTCGCATCGGCACTCCCTGTCCGCCCGGCAGCGGAATGCCGAACTCTGCACCGGAGTAGGAGAGTTTCCCACCGGCGAGCACCTGTCGGACGATGTCCACGGTCTCACGCATGCGCCTCAGTGGCCGGGCGAACGGCACGCCGTGCAAGCCCTCGATCACCTGCGGGCCGGAGGCACCCAGGCCGAGCAGGAACCGTCCGCCGGACAGATTGGACAGCGTGATGGCGGTCTGCGCGACGGCCGTGGGGGTGCGCGTGCCCACCTGCATGACGCCCGAGCCCAGCATCATCCGGTCGGTGAGCGCCGCGTAGTAGCCCAGTGCGGAGGGCCCGTCGGACCCCCAGGCCTCGGCCACCCAGCACACGTCCAGGCCGACTTTCTCTGCTTCGACGACGAAGTCCGCCTGCTCCGACCAGTGTTCGCCCCCGGAGGCCTCGACGGTGGTGGCGGTGCGCATCAGTGCTCCGCTCGCTTCTTGATGGCTCCCAGGGTGGCGGTGACGTTGCGCTCGAACTCGCGCAGCCGCACGAACACGATCTTCTGCTCCTTGTCCGGCATCCGGTCGATCGCCAGGGAGAGACCGGAGCGACCCGGTCCCAACTGCATCCATTCCGACAGCTCGGTTCCGCCGTCCTTGGGCCGGAGCCGGAAGCGCCAGATCGCCGAGGGGTCTTCCGGGTCCTCCACCGCCCAGGCGAGGGCCCGCAGAGGTTCGCACTCGATGATGTGTGAGGTGGTCTGCCACTCCCCCAGGGCCTCGTGTTTGCTGCGGCCGAGGAATCTGGCGCCCACCGCGGGCCCGGCGGCGCCGTCGAGCCACTCGACCGACTGGAGCTCCTCACTCATGCCCGGCATCAGTGCGATGTCGCTGACCAGCGACCAGACCCGCTCCAGCGGGGCGTCGATCCAAGTCCGCACCTCGAGCGTGGGTTTGTCCGCATAACGTGCGCCCGTCCACTCCAAGTCGGCCGGCCTCCTCATCATCAAGCGGCTGAACACCAGAGTTGCGTCACGAGACTCATAGTGTCAAGAGAAACGCACCTGCCGATCGGCTCAAGCGGCGCCGAACCTGCGCAGCACATCCGGTCGGCGCCTGAGCCGTTCCGGGTAGCCGGGCCCCATCCGCATCGAGGTGTCCTCCGCCTCGAGCGGCTTGCGACAGACGGCACACACGACCTCAGCTGCGGTGTCATGACCGCACGTGTCGTGATGGAACACCACCGGAACGCCTTCCTCCCCCGCCAGCCACCGGTCCCCCCAGCGCGACATCGCGGCCAGGACGGCGAAGAGTTCGCGGCCCTTCTCCGTCAGCACGTAGTCGTACCGCCGCGGCTCGCTCTGATAGAGGCGCTTGTCCAGCACACCCTCGTCCACCAGGCGGCGCAGCCGGTCGGTCAGCGTGTTGCGGGCGATACCCAGTCCCTGCCGGAAGTCGTCGAAGCGGGCGACCCCGTAGAAGGCCTCCCGCAACACCAGCGGCGTCCAGCAGTCACCCAACAGGTCCATGGTCCGCGCGATGGAGCACGGCCAGTTCTCGAACGACGTCCTGTTCATGTTCCGTACGATATCGAGTCTCGCCATGAAACCCTGCTGGCGATGCCGCGGCACGCTCGGCCGGAGCCTTCCGCAGATCCCGCTCGGCCCTCCCTCGGGTGCGGCGTCACGGGGGCTGGAGCGACCCGTCCGGAAGTGGCTTGGACGCCGCCATGGGAGTGACCACCGTGCGGGTGACGTCCGATCGAAGGACGCGACATCGTCGCGGCGTCGTGTCCGGCACAAAGCCCCTGCGGTGCACGGCGCTTCAGGATCGGCACGTCCACGCGGCTTCCTCAACACGGCCGGACGTGAGGTCACCGCCCTCGCTTCCGGCGTGCACGGAGGGTGCTAAGGCAGGAGATTATGAGACTGTCCCGATTCGCGGTACGCGTGTCCTCCCTGCTCCTCGCCGCCGCCTGCACCCTCACCGGTGCCACGACGGCGCAGGCGGTTCCGCAGACAGTGGCCAGGGGCTATGTGGCCCTCGGCGACTCCTACTCCGCCGGGGTCGGAGCCGGCAGCTACATCGGTTCCAGCGGCGACTGCCTGCGCAGCAATCACGCCTTTCCGGCCCTGTGGGCCTCGACCCACGCGGTGTCGTCCTTCGCCTTCACCGCGTGCAACGGTGCTCGCACGAGTGATGTCATGACCCGTCAGCTCGGCTCGCTCACCCGCCGTACCGGCCTGGTCAGCCTCACCGTGGGCGGCAGTGACTCGGGGTTCTCCGACGTCATGACGACCTGTGTGCTGCGTGGAACCACGGCATGCGTGTCGGCCACCGCCGACGCGCGCACGTACATGGACACCACCCTCCCGGGCGACCTGGACCGTCTCTACGCCGCCATCACCAGGAGGGCTCCGGCCGCCCGCGTCGTCGTTCTCGGGTATCCGCGCCTGTACAGGCTCAGCGGCACCTGTGTGGCCGGTCTCTCCGACACCGCACGGGCCGCCATCAACAACTCCGTCGACCATCTCAACACCGTGATGGCCAAGCGGGCCGCCGACCACGGATTCACCTTCGCCGACGTCACGGGCGCCTTCTCGGGCCATGAGATCTGCTCCGCCAATCCCTGGCTGCGCAGCGTGAACCTGCTCGCCGTCGTGGAGTCGTACCACCCCACCTCGCTGGGGCAGTCCCACGGCTACCTTCCCGTCTTCGCCAAGTCGGCCTGAACACCGCCGGCGCGCCGCCGGCGTGTGACCGAAGGCGGCGGGCCGACGGAACCCCTGAGCACAGTGGCGGTGACCTCCCCTCCCCCGGCCTTGACCCCAGGTGCCGACCGGCACGGCGGGCGGGGTGATCCCGGGGCGGGGAGGTTTCGTCCCACGGAGGTTCGGGAACCGGGGGACCCATGACGGGTTCCTCAGGCCCGCCCCGGGACGAGCGATCCCAGCACCACGGACTGCGTTCGCGCTGGCACAACTCGGCCGCCGGACGGCTGTGGCAGCACGGCAGCGACATGGAACTGCTGCACCGCTCCATGGGTCTGGCCGCACTGGCTCTGGTCACGCTCGCCCCCTTGCTCATCGTCATCGCCGCCGCGTCCCCCTTCCAGCACCGCGGTTTCGCATTCTGGGTCATCGACGGCATGAGCCTTTCGGGGCATCCCGCGGACGCCGTGAGCCACCTGTTCGCCACGCCCCGCAGGGTGCTGAGCGCCACCAGCGTCTTCAGCGTCCTCGCCCTCGCCCTGTTCGGGCTCACCTTCGCCTCGAGCGTACAGACGGGCTACGAGAGGGTCTGGGGTCTGCCCGCGGGTCGCTGGCACTCCGTCTGGCGCCGCGCCGTGTGGCTCGCGGCCCTGACGGCGTATCTGTTCGCGGAGGTGCAGAGCGGCGCCGTACTGGACAGCTCAGTGCCCCAGTCCTCCATCCGCATCACGCTCACCGTCCTGTTCGGCGTGCTGTTCTTCTGGTGGGGTCAGCACTTCCTCCTCGGGTGCCGGGTGGCGTGGCGGGCACTGCTGCCCGGGTCGGTGGCCACCATGCTGGGCCTGGTCGGCCTGCGCTGGTTCTCCTACCAGGTGTTCTCCCCGCTCATCGTGAACAACGCGGTCACGTACGGCGCCATGGGCACCGTCCTCGTTGTCCAGTCCTGGCTCATCGGAGTGGGATTCGTCGTCTTCGGAGGTGCTCTGCTGGGTCGTCACATCCACGAGGCACACGCACGGCAGCGGCCCCGATGAGCGGCGAGGATCGTCCGTCACGGGAACGCGCCGCAGCAAAGGGGCAGTTGCCCGACGCATTCGTCCGCCGTCACGAGCCGCCCAGGAGTCGGTGCTGTGATCGAGCCCCGGCGCCCGCTCCCCTCACCGCTGCCGCGCCGGGGCGACAACGCGCGAACCCCGCCCCCCTTCGCGGGGGCGGGGTTCGCAGTCGAGCGCCGGGCAGGCCTTGCACCTGCATCTCCCCGCAGGAAGCGGGACGTCTTTCCTTGGACCACCAACGCACGGCCGGGCGCCGCGAGTTCCGGCGACCTGCTGTGGGCTAATCGTAGCGCACGCCCGTCACTGCGTCGGGCCCGCTGCCGCGGTACCTCACAGACAGGGACGCGACCACGCTCAGTGCGGCCACGGCTCCCGCGCACAGCACCGCCCACGAGCCCGCGAATGTACAGGCCAGGATCGCCGCCGCGGTCAACGGCAGGACGGCCTGCTGACCGAGTGACGGCTTGTAGTGGCGTGCGTGCAGCAGCCAAGTGAAGAAGACGAATCCGGCCGCGGGGACGGTGACCGAGGCGGCGGCTGTCGCCGTGCCGATGTGCGCTTCGCCGCCCACGTGCTCGATCGCCACCTGAAGTCCCGCACCGATCGCGGCCGCCGTCGAGAACACGAGGTAGTGACCGTATCCCCAGCGGAAGGCGCTCGTGCCTCCACTGAGATGTTCGTGGATGGGCACGACGAAGTAGATCCAGTATGCGGCGAAGACGATCAGCAGGCCGCCTGCCGCGATCGGCAGCAGTTCCGTCGAGCTGCCCCTGTCCAGGGCCCTTTGCACGGCCATGGTCGCGGCGGCGACCGTCTCGCCGAGGACGATCAGGGTGAACAGCCCGTAGCGTTCGGCGATGTGGTGGGGATGCCAGGAAGTGGGGTTGGGGCGCTCGGCCACCACGGGTACGGCGAGCTCCGCGGCCGCGAGCAGGACGAACACCCACGGCCGCATGTCGTGGTGCGGCAGAAACGCGAACGCCGCCCAGCCGATCTGCACCAGGACGACGCCGAAGGCGTACCGCAGCGCCGTGGCTCGGGCGGCGCCCCGTTCGCCGCGCGCCGCCCTGACCCACTGGGTGGTCAGGGCCAGCCTCATCATCACGTAGCCGGCCATGACGATGGAGTAGTCCGCACGGTCGACGGCGCGGGACACACCCGCCGCCAGGACGAGGACGCCCGCGATCTGCAGCAATGTGGTGAGCCGGTAGGGGACGTCGTCCGTGTCGTACGCCGAGGCGAACCAGGTGAAGTTCATCCAGGCCCACCAGATGGCGAAGAAGATCATGGCGTAGGCGGAGACGCCATGGCCGGCATGCCCGTCGAGCACGGCGTGCTCCAGCTTGCCGCCGGCCTGCGCGACGGCCACCACGAAACACAGGTCGAACAACAGCTCCAGCGGGGTGGCGACGCGGTGCGCCTCCTGAGGGTCGCGTCTGATCATGGCCCGTAGCAATGGTCCCGCCGGACCCTTGCCGCCCGCCGGTCCGTCGCCGCGTCCACTCACGTTCCCTGCTCCTCTCCCGGCATCCGCGCTGGGCGGAAGCCCTCGGCCCGAGGCCACCGCCGGTCGTGGCCGGCCGGACAGGGGCGGCGCACGGCCCATGCCCGTCGGTCCCCGTGGTCCTGGTGATGTGCCTCGAGTCGATCCCATCATCACCGACGACCGGGCTGCTCAGCGGGTCACGAATAAGCGACCTGCGCCCTGGCGTGTGTCAGTGCGCCGACACATCGGCCCCGAGCGCGATCAGGAGAACCACCTTCACCGCCTCCAGAGCCACGTACTGGAGGTGGCCCTTCGAGCGGGGCAGGTCCTCGCCGGCCAGGACCCGGTCGGACCGCCGGTTGAGACGGGGGCGGACGACGCCCAGTTGCACCAGGAGCAGGGCGACCAGAACGCCGGTGAGCACGGCAACGGAACGGTCTCGACGAGGTTCAGCGCCCGGAAGACGAGCCTGCCGATGCCCAGCCCGACGGGGATCGTCACCCCGGGCGCGCGGAACTTCAGCGGCGCTTCCAGGAAGGAGATCGCCAGGACCATCCCGAGCCATACGAAGACCACCGCACTCGCGATCGCGGCACCGATCGTGTTCATCGCGCCCTGCGCCCTTCTGCCCAACGGCCGTCGGCTGCGGCACCGGGTGTTCCCGGCCCCGGGCCCATCATGGGTCCGTCGTCGACGAGGCGGACGGCATCCGCCGGACTTCGGTATGGCCGATGTGCACGGGGTCCCGCAGCCCAGGAGCCCGGAACCGAAGGTGCCGGGCCCGGCGGTCCTGCGTCAGACGGCGTCCAGCTCCGCGACTTCCTGGGTCGTGAGCTCGAGGTCCGCGGCCGCGACCGAGTCACGGATGGTCTCCGGCCGGCTGGAGCCAGGGATCGGGACGACCACGGGCGACTTGGCGAGCATCCAGGCCAGGCACACCTGCTGCGGGCTGACCCCGTGCGCCTCCGCGATCCGCGCGAACGGCCCGTACGCCGAGCCCAGATCGCCCGCCCGGGAGATGCCGCCCAGCGGGCTCCACGGCAGGAAGGCGATGCCCAGTTCGTCGCAGAGCCGAAGCTCCGGCTCGCTGGAGCGGAAGGACGGCGAGAACTGATTCTGGACGGAGACCAGCCGTCCGCCGAGGATCTCCCCCGCTTGACGGATCTGGTCCGGGTCGGCGTTGGAGATGCCCGCCATACGGATCTTGCCCTCGTCGAGCAGATCCCGCAGCGCCCCGACGGACTCCGCGTAGGGGATCTTGGGGTCGGGTCGGTGGAACTGGTAGAGGCCGATGGCCTCCACGCCCAGACGGCGCAGGGAGGCCTCGCACGCCTCCTTGATGTGCCGGGGAGAGCCGTCGAGCGTCCAGCTTCCGTCGCCGGGGCGCAGGTGCCCGCCCTTAGTGGCGACGAGGACCTCCGCGCCCCGCTCGTGGGAGGCGAGAGCCTTGGCGATCAGAGTCTCGTTGTGACCGACTTCGTCGGCGTCCCTGTGGTAGGCGTCCGCGGTGTCGATGAGCGTGACGCCGGCGTCGAGCGCTGCGTGGATGGTGGCGAGGGAACGCTCCTCCTCCGGTCGTCCCTCGATCGACATGGGCATGCCGCCAAGGCCGATCGCACCGACCTCGACATCACCGATACGGCGGGTGTGCATGGGCTCGTGACCTCTTTCGACTGTCGCACGGAATCCGGCGCCCGGACCGGCCTCCCCCGGGGCAGGACCCCGCAGCGGTGCCGGCGCTTCTACCAGCCTGACCGTCCTGCGATCACAGGTCCAATAGAAGAATGCGAACGCATTCAGCAACGCGTCGCATGAATGGGCGGCAAACGGGAGCGGTCGGCAAGGAGCGCCGGGCAGCGGCTCCACCCCGCCGAATCGCGACTGCCGCCGCTCGTCCGGCTCCCTCGCCCTCGATCTGTGACCGGATCCTGGACTGGGTGGTGCGCGTCCCATGTACCGGGGCAGTAGAGCCCAGGCCGCATCCACGATGCGGGACACACAGACGAACCGGGCGACCCTTGGTCACGCAACGTGAGGCAACCATTCACTCGTTCGATTCGTATAACTCCGTGGAAGCACAGCGCCCCGGCGGACGGCGGTGACGCCGGAGCGTCACCGTCCGCTTGGACGGGGAAGCACCGAACAAGGAGAGACGATGCGACCGTTCGCACTCAACTACGCTCGCAGTGCAGAGGAGTTGGAGGTCAGCACTCCGTATAGCTACGACTCCAGACTGCAGTTGAACGTGCTTCCCGACGGACGGATCGCCGCCCACGAACACGCAGTGTTGCGAGAGTGGGGGGCCACGACCTCCACCGCCGGCTCGAAGACCCACTTCGACGACTGAACGCGGACCGTCGACTATGACCGTGCTGATCCTCACCTGTGAACAGGATGTGACGGCGGACATGGTGGTGGCCGAGCTGAACGAAGCCGGTGTCCCGGTCGTGCGGCTGGACCCGGCTGACCTCCCCGGCGGCGTCGCGCTCTCGGGCGAGTACGTCCACGGCTCCTTCCACGGGCATCTGTCCGCCGCCGGCCGGCTGGTGACCACCGACGGACTGCGGTCCATCTGGGTACGCAGGCCCGGAGAACCGGCCGCACGGGTCGCCGAACCGTCTGCCTGGCTGACCGAGGAGGCCTCGCAGGCCCTCTACGGCATGCTGCACGCCACCGGCGCACGGTGGATGAACCGCCCCGACGCCGCCCGGCGGGCCCGCCGGAAGCCCTGGCAACTGCATCTCGCCCAGCGCAGCGGGCTCCCCGTACCGGCCACCTTGATCACCACTTTTCCGCAGGCCGCCCGGGACTTCGCCGCACGCTTCCCCGATCTGGTGGTCAAGCCCGTCTCCGGCACGCACCCCGAGGATCCCCCCAGGGCGGTACCCACCAGCCGCATAGATCCGGACGCCGACTTCGCCGCCGTCGCCTTCGGTCCGACCCTGCTGCAGCGGCGGATCGCGAAGCGGGCCGACATCCGCCTCACCGCCGTCGGCGATCGTCTTCTGGCCGCCCACAAGCCGGCCACTCCCGACGCGGATCACGTCGACGTCCGCTTCGCACCTTCCACCGGCCCCTGGCAACCCGTCGACATCCCGGCACGTGTCGCCACGAGTGTGCACACCTATCTACGCGAAGCCGAACTGGCCTACGGGGCCTTCGACTTCGTGGAGGACACCGACGGGATCTGGTGGTTCCTGGAGTGCAACCAGTCGGGCCAGTTCGGATTCGTGGAGCTGGACACGGGCCAGCCGATCGCGCACACCGTGGCCGCATGGCTGGCAGGCCACGATCCGGAACCGGCATCTCTCCCCGCTCCGACGACAAGGCCGTCGTGACCCCACCCCTGTCCGACGCCGTACCGACCCGGTGCGGTGCGGTGCAGGCTCACCAACTTCATTATTTATCCCTGGTGTTATGCATGTATAGTTCGCGCATGGAGTTGCTGCGCATGTCGAATGCTGCGAAGCGTCTCGGGATACACCCGATGACGCTTCGCCAGTGGGCTCTCGACGGCAAGATCCCGTTCACCTGGGTCGGCCGTGAGCGGCGCTTCTCCTCCGTCGATGTCGAGAACATGAAGCGCGGCAGCGACTTTGCAACCTCCCGCCCGCGCCAGGAGGTTCTGTATGTGCGCGTCTCCGGATCGTCTGGGCAGGGGTCCTGGCTGGAGGCCCAGGAAGAGGAGCTACGGGCCACGTCCACGGGCGAGATCGTCAAGGTGGTGCGGGACCGTGGCTCTGGTCTGCGGGAGAACCGTCCCGGCTTGAACCGGCTGCTGGCGATGGTGTCGGACGGTACCGTGACCGTGGTCCGCGTCACGCATGAGGACCGGCTGGCCCGGTTCGGTGTCGGGTGGCTTAAGCGGCTGTTCGCCGTGTACGGAGTCACGGTGGAGGTACTGCACCCGAAGAAGCTCGGCGGCCGGGACGAACTCCTGGAGGATTTCGTATCCCTGGTCACCACGTTCGCCGGGCGTCTGTACGGGATGCGCAGCGCGGAGAACCGCAAGCGGTTGCTGGCAGAGTCAGGCCAGTGCGGCGACAAGAGCGAGGCCGTGTGAGCCGGAAGCTTCCGCTCGCCGAGAGCGAGACCTCCCGCACCGCCTGCGCCCCCGCACTGGTCCGCACGGGCGTGGAGGAGAAGACCGGCGAAGTCCTCACCGGTGCCGCTCTGGTGGAGCGCGTGGACTGGTGCGCCGACCTGGTGTCCGGCATGGCAGGTGCGCTGCTGGATGAGCACTGGAACACCACCGACGTGGACATCCTCGCCTCCGGGGTGGACGCTGGGGGTCGGAAGCTGCCGTCGAACGCCTGGATGGCGCTGCGCCGCCTCGGCTGGACCGTCGCACCGCCCGAAGGCGTACAGGGCAATGACCGAATCGTGCGCATGGCCCAGGAGCAGGCCGGTCGTGCTCTGCGGTCGGTGAAGTGGCGGGCCGACCTGACGGCTGGTGTGCTGGCCACCTGGCCTGCCGATCCGCGCAAGCGCACTGCGGATGAGTGGGATGCGGTGCGAGAGGCGATACCGGGCGGCGAGCACCTGCTGTCCACCGTGATCCGCTCCCGCACCCGCCAGGTTGTCTCCTTCGAACGCAACAAGAGCCGTCTCCCGGCCGATGTGTTCGAACTGGAGCCCGAACCTCGCGTAGCCAGGATGCTGCTGCTGTCCGCCTGTGACGGGCAACAGGCCACGATCGAGCGCTCCGACGACAGGCGCCGGGTGCTGCTGCGGTTGCAGCTCCCGACCCGGCCCGACCCGCAGGCGTACCGGGATTGGACGTGGGTGGCCTGCCCGATCACGCTGCCGCCCACGGTTGCGCTGAACGCCGTGATCCACCTGCCGACCCTGCGCATCGCGGGCGGCAAGCTGCGGGCCGACCTCGCCTACACCCATCCCATCCCCAAGACGAAGCGCACCGGGCATACGGTCGCGCTCGGCGTGGACTGGGGACTGGGCACGTTACTCTCGGCCGGCGCGGCCCAGCTTCAACAAGACGGCCAGATCACCACACTCGGGGCCGGCGCGCAGTTCCGTGCCGCCGGGGTGCTCGCCAAGCAGTACCGGCTCCGCCGACACTCCGAGCACCTGCACGCCAGGACCGACCACTACACCCGGCTCGCCGATCCTGCGCTGGAAGACAAGCAGGCCGTGCTGGCCAAGGAGATCCGGCGCGTCTCAAAGCGCCGCTCGAACCTCAACGATGCTCTTGCCTGGTCGGCCGCCAGGTGGACCGTGGACCAGGCCATCGCTGTCAGAGCCACCGTGATCTACCTGGAAGACCTGCGGTCCATGGAAGCGGGCGGCATGGGCCGCACCCACAACACCCGCATGTCTCAGACGGTGCGCGGCCAGATCGCCGACCGATTGCGGCACCTCGCCGCCGAAGTCGCAATCGCCGTGGTCACGGTGCCACCCCGCAACACCTCAAAGCACTGCCCTGGCTGCCTCACTCCGCTACGGCACCGCAAAGCCCCCGACCGACCCACAGTGAACGGCTGGAAGTGGGCCATCTGCCCCAACCTGGAGTGCGGCTGGCAGGGCGACCGCGACCAGGGCGCCTGGCGCCGGATCGCAGCACGCGGCCTGGCCCACCAGACCAAGACCGTCGTGGACAAGACCAGCGCCACCATGGTGATCCGCAAGGTCGTCGACAAGCTGGAAGCGAAAGCGGTCGTCACCGCCGAACCGAAGGCCAGCCGGAAGGAGCGGTCCAAGACCGGTCCCACCCGGCCACACACCAACCGCCCCGCGCCCAGGCGACGCGGGGCTCCCTCCCCCACCAGGCCCCGCGGCCCGGCGGGCAAGCGTCCGGAGGGACACGCACCAACGGGCCGGACCCGGCTGCCCCGCGCAGCCCACCGGCACCAGGGCGTGCACACGATCAGCACACCCACCACCGGCCACAGGCCGCGAGGGGCAGCACTGGGCGCGGGATTCCACCTGCACGCTCACGCTTCCCCACCCAGGTGGGCAGAACCCACACCGGACCCTACGGTCCGCATGGAATCGCTTAGCTGAGCAGAGACGCTGCGCCCATGGACGTGCGTGGCCCACACCCGCGTGGACCCGTCGGCCGCCACGACCGCTGGAGGGGCTCTTCACGGCCCGTCAGGCGTGAGCCTGCAGAGGGCCTGTGACACGCCTGTGACCGGAGGGGTGGCTTCCGTCACAGCCGGGCGCCGGCTGTTTCCTGATCGACTCGGCCCATGCGCAGCGCCCCCCTCGCCCTCGCCGGTCTGCTGCTCCTCACGGCGTGCGGAACTCGGACAGCCACGTCCGGCGGTGAGCCCGGGCCAGGACACCCCTCCTGCGGGACCGCGCCCTCCCCCGCGACGGCCGGGTCCACCGCCTTGAGCATGTCGGGAGGCGGTTCCCGTCCGGAGGCCGACGGAGTCAGGATCATCGGTTCCGGCACCGGCCCCAAGGACTGCACCGAGTTCGAGGTGACCAACCACCAGAAGAAGCCCTTCACCTACACGATCACCTTCACGTTGATGTCGGGTTCTCAAGGGGCACTGACGAACGCCACGCAGACGGTTCCGTCCGTCGCGCCCGGGCGGACCGTGAGGCGCAGCATCGACCTGCCCGGTGGGCCCTCGGAAGCGGGCACGGCAAGCGTGCGGATCACCAAAGTGAGAAGCGTTCCCGCCGACGAAACACCTTCCGCCGGGGGACCCTGCCCTCCCTCCGGAGCGCATGTCTACACCGATGACGGCGATGCGGCCATGGGACTCCGGGTGGTGGGTCTCCACCTGACCAACTGCGGTAAGCGAACGATACGGCTCAACGGTTACCCGCAGGTCCAACTGTTCGACGAGAGCCACCGATCCGTGAGGGGCGTGCAGATCCTGCACGGCGGCAGTGCCATCGCCACCGGCACGGGGGCCGACGGCTCACCCCGAATGGTGCTCCTGAGGCCCGGCGAGAGCGCTCACTCCGGCCTGGTCTGGCGCAACACCGTAGAGTTCGGCGATCCGGTCGACGCCCCCTATGCGAGGGTCCGGGTGAAGCCGGGCGCGGCCCCCGTGACGGTGACCCCGGAGCTCGATCTGGGCACGACGGGGAAACTGGGCCTCGGCCCCTGGAAGAAGGACACGACCAGGGGTGCCGTCACGGGCTCCGCGTCCAGCGCCTCGCCCTGATGTCCGCCGCAGCATGACGACGGCGGACATCAGGTTTACCGGGTTCCTCCGAGGATGTCCCGGCCTGCAGGCCGGGGAGGAA
>NZ_JAYWVC010000166.1:0-17572 GCF_036281785.1 Streptomyces chiangmaiensis
CGCCCCAGCTACCCCCTGCCCGCCGCCCCCGCCGCCGTGGTGGTCATCGTCCTGGGCCTGTTCACCGGCCTGACCGCCACTGGCATGCCGGTCGAGATTGCCGCGACCACGGTGAGCCTCGGCGGCCTGCTCGGGATCGAACTGGTCCGCCGGCTCGTCCAGGCGCTCCCCCTCCGCCGGTCCCGCTAAGGACCGCAGATGGGGCGCTCAACAAGCGCCCGTGCCGAGGAGGCATTGAAGGACCTGGCGGAGTGGCTTCGGTCGCTCCGCCAGGGTTCCGGCTTTTCCTACGGCCGCATGGCGCACACCTCCCGCATCATCAACCTGCCCGCTTCGACCGCCGCGTTCTGCCGTGCGGACAAGGGCCGCAGCCTCCCGTCTTGGAAGGTTGTCGAGGCGTACACCCGGTGTTGCAACGGATCCGTGGCCGAGGCCAGAACACTCTGGCAACGTGCGGCTCATGCCGCCGCGGAGATCCGCGAGATCGATGTCCGGGTTCCGAAGAGGGCCCCGGCCCTCCCGTTTGTCATCGAGCCTGCCGAGTTACTCATGGCCATGAGGGAGTTGCGAGTCGCGGCCGGCATGCCGTCCCTACGTGTCCTTGAACGCCGTGCCGCGGTTCCGGGGGGCGGAGGTAGTTATCTCCCGCGCAGCACGATCAGCGCCGTACTGAACGGCACGCGCGCATGCCCGCCAGAAGTGCTGTGGCATTACGTCACAGCCTGCGGCATCACCAGGGACGAGGACCGCAGGCAGTGGATGGAGGCAGCCCTCCGGGCGGAGCGCTACCGGAGAGAGGGGGCCGCCTCCCGTTTCATCGCAGCGTCGTGATCCGTCGCGCCTGCCCAGCCCCGGCCACCGCCCGGGGCTGGGCAGCACCACGAACTCCGTGCGCGGCCCGGACAGCGCAGCCAACACCGCCGGGGCCCAAGAGCACCGGGGGGCCGACCGCCGTCCGGGCCGCCCCATTTATCACATGGGGTGATGCTCGGGGCTGGAATCGTCGATCACCTCACGTTCCGCCAGGTCACCTGGCACTGTCGCGCGCGAATCACGCCGACGATCAAGGAGCGGGCGGTGCCCACCAACTTTCTGAGCGAGGAACAGCGCAGGCGCTTCGGCCACTTCACCGAGGACCCGGACGTGGGACAGCTCGCCTGTAGGTCTTCTGTGTAGTTACGACAGTGACATGGCGTTGAACTGCAATGTTTGAAGTACGGCAAGAGTCTTTGTGATCTTGGCTGGTATGGCATCTGAACAGCAGTGGTTCGCCATGCTTCGTCAAGAGAGTGATGTGCTGGGGTAGTTGGAAGGCATCTGAGCTGCAGTGTTGTGAGTAGACAGAGGATGTCGGAACTAGACGCACAATCTCTTGCTTGGACGTAAGTTGCGACCGCGATGTAGTTGATCTTGGCTGGCTGCCAAGACCCGGGGTAGGTGAAGTGATCTTGGCGTACTGAGTGCCTCTGAGCGTCGTCAGCGGGCGTGATCGAGGGCCTCGGCGCTTCTGGCGCCTCGGGGGCACGACGGACTTCCGGTTCGGCCGTGTGCGGTGTGGCAGGCATGCAGGGGATGCTCTACTGGGCGTGCTGTGGCTGCGGTGTGGTGGCCTCTCGAGTAGGAGATCGTGTCCGGTGTCTGACCTTCCTGCCCCGAGTTCGACGGGGGTTCGTATCGCCGGTGACCGGTATCAGTGGCTGGTTGCCTGGCAGGGGTGCGTGACTGCGGTGCGGGACGCGGAGTTGCGCGCCCCGAACCCGGTGGTGGCGGTCGGAGTCGAGGTCGACGGCGTGGGAAACGCGGATGACGTGGTGCTGTACCGGCAGGCGCCGCCGCACACCTACATGCAGGTCAAGTACGCCGCAGACAGTTCCACCCCGGTCAACGAGGGCTACCTGCTTAAGCTCAGCGACCAGGGTGGCCCGTCGATCCTGCGGAAGCTGGCGCAGGCCTGGCAGCAACTCACCGAGAACGGTACGCCGGTTGATCTCGCGTTGCTGAGCAACCGGTCGCCGGACGCCGAGGATCCGCTGGTCTCGCTGCGGGATTCCCGCACCCAACTGCTCGTACCGAAGGCGGCTCAGCAGGGCCCGAGATCCAAGAAAGGGCAGGCACGCGGGCGTTGGGCAGACGGCGCCGGGCTGAGCGAGGAGGGGCTGCTGGACCTGTTGAAGGTGCTGCGCTTCGACCTGGCACGGGACGTGACGCACCTGCATGAGCACCTGCAGATGCTGATGTTCGCCGCAGGACTGCTGTTCGACGAGGGGTCGATGCACGCCGGCGCCGACTGGGTTGCCCGCCAGGTCGCCGACGGGCAGCGCCGGTTGTCCCTGGCAGATGTCAGAGGAGCGATCCGGTCTTTGCGCCTGGAAGCCGGCTCGTCACGTGCGGTGGTGTCCATCGCCACCCTGAAGCCCGACCTGATGGCCGAGGACGCCGACTACGCGTTGGACTGGACGGATCGCTTCGAGGGAGCCTCGGCCTATGTGAAGCGGCGCCCGCTGGCCCCGGCAACCTGGGCTCAGTTGCAGGCGGACATCGAAGCCGCACCGTATCGGATGCCGTCGGGCACAACCGCGGTTGCCGTCACTGGCAGCCTTCGTCTGGCACCCGCGTTCATAGTCGGCGCGGCCTTTCGCATGGTGGCCGGTGCTGACCTGGCCGTGGTTCAGCGGGGACAGTTGTGGTCATCCGCCGAGGCATACGAGGCTCCGCTGGCGCCGACCGTCGACGAGTACGCCCTCGGTCTTGGGCCGGATCTCGCTGTGGCCGTCGCGGTCGCCACTGACCCGACGCAGGACGTGCTGGACTTCCTGAGCGAACAGCAGGTGCCCGTCTCCCGGCTGCTGGTCTTGCGGCCGCCCGATGGAGCGAAAGACAACTCCGTCCCGGACGCGGCGGCGGCCAACGCGCTGGCCGTCGGTATCCGGGACCTACTGCGCCGTGCCTGCCGCGCACACCCCGCGATCCACCTCTTTCAGGCCGGGCCCATGGGCCTGTCCCTGCTGCTGGGCAACCGGTGGAACCGGCTGCGCCCCACCACCGTGTACGAGGACGTCAACGCGCAGCGGATATACGAGAAGGCCTTCGTCATCGACGCATAACAGCCTCTACGGTCCGGCGGCCGGAGGCGTTATCGTGCCGTGTGCCCGGCGCACGTCGTGGTGGACCAGAGTGAGGCGGTCGCGGGCTGTCATTCAGCCCAGCGCGACGGCGACCGGTGCCGCCGCCTTCCCAGGAGGGCAGCAGCCGCCTCAGCTGCCCGTGCCACCTCACGCGTGCCTCCGTCCCCCGGGCGAAAACCACCTCTGCAGTGTTCCGTTGCGTGCCCACAGATGCCGCAGACGTACGGGATGTGCTCTCCCCGGCCGTCTCCTGGCGGTCGTGCTTCCGCCGCCGATCGGGGCCCGTATCGGCCCTGGAGCCCGCTCCTGGCGTGTTCCTGACCGTAAGGCAGCAGCCTTGAGCGCGCCTCTCACCTGCACGAAGAACGTGGCTCCGGTGTGTACGAACACCACCGTAAATGATCATCTAGTCCTGGTGCAGGAGGGTTTGTCAGTGGCGGGTCGTACTGTGGTGAACGAGCAGCCGTAAATGCCTGTTTGCGGCCGCAGGTCTCCCCCCCCGGGGGAGACCTGCGGCCGCGGCGTGCACCCGGGCTGGACGACCCGCCCGAGGAGGCACAACGCATGGGGACGGCGAGCGTTTCGACGCGTTCCTGACAGCCCAACGCGGTTGCCAGCCCTCTCCCGGCCAGCCTGGCCCTGTGTGGCCAGGCTTCGGGCTACCCAATGCAGTCACATCTAGGATCGGAGGGCCCGATGGCTCACCTCAAGCAGCAGTTCAAGGATGCGCTGAGCTCCATCGAGCCCGGCGACGACAAGACCAACGCACCCAAGGCCCATCGCCTCGTCCGCGATGCCCTCGAAGCCGACGCGAAGCTCGCCGAGTACGGTGTCAGCCCGGTGCTGATCGGCTCCTACAAGCGCAACGTGTCGATCCGCAGGATCAAGGACGTCGACGTGTTCGTGCGCCTTGCCGATGTCCCTAGGGATGTCACATCGAAGGACATCCTCGACAGGTTCTTCAAGGTCCTGCATGCAGAGTTCGGCATCGACTCCGACGGGCACCGGCGCACCAAGCGCCAGGACCGGAGCCTGCAGGTCTCCTTCCCGGAGTACGACCTCTACGTCGACGCCGTGCCCGCCCGTCCCTACGGTGACGGAACGTGGGAGATCCCGCAAAAGGGCGACGGGAACGAGTGGGTGCGCACCAACCCTGACGGGCTGACAGCGCTGTCGAGCACCATGAATGCCAACCACGACGAGTACTACGTACCGACCGTCAAGCTGCTCCGTCAGACTCGTCGTGCCCTGCTCGGAAAGAAGAAGCCCGGCGGCTTCTTCATCGAGATGGCTGCCTACCAGGCGTTCGCCTCAGGCGCGGTCTCGGGCAACGACCAGGCGGAGTACTACGTCTGCGCACTCCGGGAGGTCAGCAAGATCGTAGACAACTTCGTGACCTACGGCATCGCGGTGACCGATCCGACACTGCCCGGACACACCATCCGCATACGCGCGACCGACGACGAGCTAGACACCGCGCGTACGCGGTTCGCCGACGCCGCAGCGTCGGCAGAAGCTGCGCTCGACGAGGAGGACGCGGGCAAGGCCGCGCTGGCGTTCCGGAAACTGCTGGGAGAGAACGGCGATGGAGACACGGTCTTCCCGATGCCGCCCGGCTTCAACGAGGACGGCACCACGAAGGCATCCGCGATCTCGCCCGGCGCCCGCGTCGTGCCTGCCGGCAAGAGGACCTTCGGGTGACCTCTGTCGGCTTCGACGAGTATGTCGCCTACGCACGGCAGCACTTCGAGGAAGGCCTGATCCGCGCTGGGTTCAGCGAGGTTGAAGCAGGGTGGGAAGGGCCGGTCCCGCACTCGGCGGGCCCGACCCGTGTCGTGATCGACCTGCCGCCCCGCTTCCCGTTTCGGCCACCGCGCGTGGCGCCGGTCGATCACGACGCAGTGCCCTGGTCCTGGCACCGTGACCCGGACGGCGGCCTCTGCCTGGTCGCCGAAGACGATCACGACGGGTTGTGGTGGACGGAGGCACCGGCGTTTCTCGAACACGTCACGGCGTGGTTCGAGCACGCGGACACCGGCTGGATGGGCGATCGGCCTGACCTCGACCTCGACCGGTACTTCCAGCCGTCCGTGGACCGGCGCCTCTACCTCTACGACGACCTCGACCAGTACCTCAACCGCTCTGTCCGCTTCAGCCCGTCCAGCAACAACACGATGCGGATCAAGCACGGCACCCGCCCCAGGAAAGCCTTCGAACGCGGCAAGGACCGCTTCGGATACGTAGCCGACCTCGGCGAGGTGGACGTGCCGCCGCGAACCTGGGCAGACATCTCCGCCCGGATCGACTCGAACGCGGACCTGGACCGCAGAATTCGTCAGCAGTCAGTCGCGATCATCGTGCTGATCTACCGACGCGGCACTCACGAGGGCGCGATCGTGCTGGACGTAGCGCCCGCCAAGGATGGCGGCACGGTTGTCACATGTCTGCGCTCGGGCGCCGACACCGGGGCCGCCCGGTCCGCTCGCGCAGGCGCCCTCGCTCCCGAACTGCGTGAGTCCAGGGTCGCGGTCGTCGGCGCCGGCGCTTTGGGCTCGTTCATCGCCGACATGCTGGTGCGCTGCGGTGTCCGTCACCTCACTCTCATCGACGACGATGTCGTCATGCCGGGAAACCTCGTCCGCCACCTCGTAGGACCCGACGCGGTCGGACTGCCGAAAGCCGAAGCAGTCAAACAACACCTCGTCAGACACAACGAGGCGCTGGCCGGCGGCATCAGCACCATCAATCGCGCGCTTACCTCGGGCGCCGACGCAGTTGACCATCTGCGGAATCACGACCTCGTCGTGAACGCCACTGCAGACTTCGCCACCACCGCGCTTCTGCACGTAAGCGCCCGGTCACTGGGCACACGGGTCCTCTCCGCAGCGCTTCAAAACGACGGCAGGAACTATCGCATCGACGTACTGCCACCCCTCGAGGGCGCCGCACCGCTGCCGCCTTCGACGACCAGAGCCGACACCGAGGCACCGCCACTGTTCGAAGCAGGCTGCGGAAGCCCGATCTCCCCAACGCCGCCCCACGCGGTGATCGAGGCAGCGGCGGCAACCGTCCGCCACGCCATCGGCCTCCTTGTGGACCGTCCCCTCCATCCCGCTGGGGAGACGCGCCACCTCCATTCCTCACCAGAAGGGAGCCACCAGTGACCCGGCCGGCAACACGGATCGATCTGCGCCAGGAGGCATATGAGGTCATCGCGTCCGCGACCGCCCAGCATCTGCCGCAGGAAACGGGCGGCATCCTCCTCGGCTATCGGGAAGACTCCAACGTCGTTGTCACCCATGCCCTCGTCGTCGACGGACAAGGAGCGTCCACCCACAGGTACGTGCGCGACGACGTCACAGCGAACGCTCTCCTCGCAGCGTTCCTGGCCCAGCGAGCAGGCGATGATCCGACCGGCTACGTCGGCGAGTGGCACAGCCATCCCGCACCGTCCGGACCGAGTCCGACGGACGTTGCTGCCATGCAGGCAACGGCCCGGGAGTACGACGGCCCGCTCGCACTCCTCGTCTACGCCCCCGGAGGGGCGGATCCGTTCTTCGGGCTGATCACCCGGCGCCGACGATGGGGACGCGTCACAAGCAAGAAAGCGACAGTCCTTCCGCCACCACCGAGATTTGAGGAGCTGGGGCCACTACCCGACGGTGCGGTTCGGCGTGACGGCCCCGTCTTCATCTCCTACCGGCAGTCGGATGGATCCCCGCAGGCCGAGTCGATCGAGAATCTGCTCAGGGCCGCCGGTCTCGTCGTGTGGAGAGACCGTACCGACCTGCGTCCGGGCACGACGACCGATCGTCTCGAACAAGCCCTGACCCAAGGGCTTTCGGCAGCCGTGCTCGTCGTGACACCGGAGACCGTCCACAGCGACATCGTCCGAGAACGTGAACTCCCTCGACTGCTCCAGCTCGACGAGGACCCCGCCTTCAGCCTGTGCATCGCGAACAAGACCGCCAGAGCGGGAAGCGGTGCACAGTGCGACTACGACGCACCCGACCGACTCCTGAGACTCGCTCCCTCTCGGACCCTCGCCGACAAGAAGCAAAGCAACATGCTCCAGCCATCCGGCGAGAGGGAGATCGTGCGCGACCTGCTGATGCACCGAGTCGAACAACGCAAGTCCGCCATCCGCAGCGAGGACCGCGCCTTCACGATCCGAGTCCAGACCCGCCCCGTCCCGTTCGCCATGGACGCGGGCGAGGACGACCTGCACATCCGCATCAGGGGGGCCAGCGACGGGCGTCTGCCATCACGAGAGGGACTCCAGCTCCTGCAGACCACGCTGCCCCTGACCAGCGACGCTGTCTATGCCGCCGGCGCGCAAACGGTCCGCGTCTTTGGCGGAGCGCACCTGTCGGTGGCCCTGGCATTGGGAGCCGCCCTGCCCGAGACCAAGATCGGCAATGTCGAGGTGGTCGATGCCCGTGGTGCTCTGTGGACGTCTGCAGAAACTGGTGACGACCCGCTGACCAGCGACCTTCATACGCAGCTAGCTGACCTCGAACACGCGCGTACACCCGACGGCCACGACCGCGTCGCGATCTTCGTCAGCCTGACTCCCAACCCAGATCGGACCGCATTCGAGCAGCTCCTGCACGAGTCCAGCGACGGCTTCGCCGCCGCCGCCACGATCTCAGTCGCCGGCGAAGACCGACTCGACCCACGTGAGGCCGCCCGCCTCAGTGCGGCTGCCGCGCAACAGATCAAAGGGCTGGCCGCACGCAGCGGCCGAGCGGAGGTGCATCTCGCTTTCCACGGCCCATACACGATGGCCCTACTCGTTGGACGACACCTCAACACGCTGCGCACCGTCGT
The DNA here is from genome assembly GCF_036281785.1 of Streptomyces chiangmaiensis. Taxonomy (NCBI): domain Bacteria; kingdom Bacillati; phylum Actinomycetota; class Actinomycetes; order Kitasatosporales; family Streptomycetaceae; genus Streptomyces; species Streptomyces chiangmaiensis. Next base: position 7,956 of record NZ_JAYWVC010000166.1, read on the forward strand.
CTACGAGTGGGACGGAGCAACCGCCGGAGGCCCCAGTTACACTCCAGCTCTCGTGCTTGAGCCAGGTGTCACCGACGGACCAATTACCAAGGTCCGGCTCGGCCAATAGGCGCGGTGTCGGGACAGACACCCCCCATGATGATCAGCAGGCTTTGCTCCGAGGGGCGTTGTCAGTGGCGGGTCGTACCGTGGTGAACGAGCAGCCACCGATGCCTGTTGCCGCTGCGGCGGGCTGGTCCTGGCCCGTCGTCCGGGGTGGAGGTGGCGGGGGCGCACCGTCAAACGCACGCTCTCGCCCTACGCCTACAACAGGCCTAAGGGCGGGGTCAGTTGGGCAAAACGCCGCATCACCACGTGTTTCACCTGCGTGCAACTGCCCAACGATGACAGACCACACCAGGTCACGAACGATCGAGCCCGGATCTTCGGCCATGGCTGCCTTTGCCGGCCGGCTCAGGCACTCTTCAAACTGGCCTTGAGCCGGTGACGGGCATACCGCAGGTGAGAGCGGGCAGTAGCAGGCGGCCCGCGCCGCCGGATCACCTCCCGTACAGTGTGCGCGGGGACATATGAGGCACAAGGGGGGTGCTGTCAGCGTGACAGCGACGGCCGAAACAAACATCAACGACAGTATGTTCGTACGGCAGTTCTGCCACGGCGCGCTGCCCGACCTGCTGACCGGTGCGGGACTGAGCGACGACGACGCCCGCGGCGTCGCCGTCGATGTGATCCGCCGCGCGCGGATGCTGGCGGCGCTGCCCGCCAACGACTTCGACGTCTTGGTGACACCGTTTATCGAAGAGGTCTCGCAGCACCGGCCGCTGTCGGCACCGGCCTGGCTGCGCGCGTCCGTGGTCGTCGCGGTGCGCAACAGCCGCCTGGAGGACTTCCACGCGCTGGGCGGACCCCTGCGCGCGGCCGACATCACGGCCGTCACCGAGGCCGCCACCGAACCGCTCGCCCTGCTGCTGGAAGAACCCGGCACACCGGTCAGCAACAACACGCTGGCCGGACTCGACGAGAGGTATCCCCGGGCCTGGGCGTGCCTTGCCGCCCTGTCCGACCTGATGGCATCCGACGGCAGCACCGAACGCGCCTGCAGCATGCCCCAGGCGCCCGTGCCGGATCTGCCGGGCAGCCACGAGAAGATCCACGCTGAACGGGCCACAAATGTCAGGCCTCTGATGGCTGGTCAGGGCGTTGTCGCCTCGGGCGTCGACTCGCGTTTTGACCAGGCGCTGCTGGCGATGATGCAGCAGGTCAAGGACGGCAACGCCGAAGTGGTTCCGCTGTCAGCGCTCAGCCGGCTCTCACGCAACAGCGACAAGCAACTGCGCGTACTGGACTTCCTCCTGGCACACGGGGCAACCGTCCTGACCACCAACTACCTTCTGAGCCCGGACGTGGTCGCCGTGCGGAGCCGGCCGCTGGTCAAACCCGACTCCTACGACCTGCGGCGCACCATGAGGCAACTGCGCGGCCTGGGGCCCACGCACACGGGCTGGATCAAGGCTCTGCGTAAACAGTGGTAGGCGCCCCGAGCTGGCCCTCGATGCCAACAGCAGCCTGAGCACTGATGGCGAGGAAACTCGGCGGGCTGCCCACCATTCTGCACAGGCCCGGCAATGTTGACCACCTACCCCTGCCGGCCGCGCCTGACGGCGGGTGCCAGCCGGGTAGTTGCCAGCTTCCAGCAGCGCAGCGGGCTCAGCCCCCCTCGTCACGTTCCTGGTCGTCCCCGCGCCGACGGAGCACTCGCCCGGCGATCTGGCCGGGGAGTTTGACCGTCACCGATCTGGCTCGGTCGAGGGTCTCGTCATTGAGGCGCCTGGCGGCATCGACGCCCTCTGCTCCCGTCTTGAGCACCTTGCCCCTGGCCTCCGCGGCCGCCTCCGCCCATCGTCGTGCGTCCAACGGCCGCCGATCGCGCTCGATCCCGAGCCGCCTGCGGGAGGCGACGACGGCGCCCGCGACACGGTTGCCCGAATGCACCACAGCGGGGGACGCGGTCGGGTCCAGCAGCACCTTCGCGTTGGCCGCGCCGACAGCCGCATCCAGGTGGGCCATCAGCCGTTCGGCGCTCCGTGCGACCGTGCCTGGGAGACCCGGACTGCCTCCACATCGATGAACAGGTCGGCGAGATCGTGGGAGGTGAGTTCGGCCTGCTTGTACTTGACCTTCGTGTCCTCCTCCCATTGCGTCGCGATCACCCGAACACGCAGGCCATGCCGACCGGATCGAGCCGGTATGGCTACTCGGGACCGTCCTCCTCACCAGCGGTAACGTACTGGGGGTGCTTCTCGTCTGCGTTGCGTGCGAGATGGAGTGGCAGGGGCAAAAGGGTGCGGCCGCTCCAGCTGGCGGATTGCTGGGAGAGACGGGCCGCGAGCCCGACCAGCCGTTCCTCCTGCCAGGTGCCGGCCCGGGCGACGGTGTACTCGGTGCGGGTGATGGCATGGAAGTCGGTGCCGAGCTTGCTCTGCGAGGCGTCAGGCAGGGTGCGGCGGGTGTAGTCGGTGCCGGTGCGCTGACCGCCCTTGTGCTGCCGCGTCTCTGCTGCGAACAGCCAGGAGCTGACTCCGCCGTGGTCCGAGATGTACAGGATCTTCTCGGGCATGGCCGCCTTGTCGGTGTCGCCGGGGCGTTTGCTGCTGCCGCCGACGCGGTGGGTGGGTCGTGGGGTGCGGCTGCCGTGCGTGACGCGGACGACGGCGATGTCCCGGCCGCGGGCGGCCAGTGCCAGCCCGGGCAGTAGCCCGTCGCCCAAGGTGGGGTTCGCCAGGCCCGGCCACAGGTCCCGGTGCTGCTCGGTGAAGACCACTACGCCGCGATCGCCGGACAGTTGCGCCAGGGCCTGCTCCACATGATCGCGTACTCGTGCGGGGCCGCCGGTCTCGTCGCGCAGATGATGGCCGGGCAGGCCGATCGGTCCGGCATGGTGGCGGGTGCGGCCGGCCGCCAGGGGCAGCCACCGCTGGCCGCTGTACATCAGGGCCGGCCAGTACCTCTCGTCCGGATGGGGCGAGGCCTTCAGCGCGACCAGGGTGACGGCCAGGACCGGGGGAGCAGCGGCGCGGCCGCGGATGCGTGGGAAACGGTGCAGCCGGGTCCACAGACCCACCAGCCAGGCCCGCCGGTCCAATGCGGTGTCCCGGGCCAGAGGGTGGCAGGCGGCGGCCGCCAGCCGGTCGTCGATGACGCCGCAGTCCGTCAGCAGACCCCCGGTGGCGATCTGTGCTGCGGCGTCTTCCTTGCGCGTGATGGCCGGAGGCTCCTGCCCGCTTCGGGCCGCGCGGGAGCGGGCGATCTTTTCGGCGAGGTTGGGCTGGTAGAGGTCGCCGAGCGAGGCCATGGTCAGAAACTGCGACGGGAGATCGCGGGCGGCGAACAGCGGCTTGAGGGCCGCCTTGGCATCCGCCTCACCGCGGGCCGGCAGGGAGGTCTCGACCAGGGCGGCGACGAGCTCGCCCGGATCGGACGGCCGCAGCATCGAAAGACCGTTGAGGACCGGGGCCCGGTTGTGCGGGCCGTGCCGCACGAGTTCCGGAACCCGCACCGTCATCAGCTGCAGTCCCGGTGCCAGCACGGTGGTGTGCCCGTCCTTAAGCGTCTCCATCTCAGGCTGGGCGAAGTCGCGGCCCAGCTGGGCCAGGATCCGCTCCTTCCACGCCCCGGTTTCATACAGGGCGACGATTCGCAGGCTTTGAAAGCCGGCTGCCACAACGGCGGGCAGGATCTTGTCCGGGGCCACTACCGGAGACGGTTCGGGCGACAGCCGGGACACCCTGACGCTGCTGCCGGTGTAGGTCAGGGGGGCGGCGTCCAGCATGCGGCTGGCGTGCTCCTCCAGCCGGCGCATCAGCCGTGACCCGGCCCCTTTGCCGATCGGGTGCACGGCGGTGGTGTGGATGCCCCGCACCGGCCCGGGCTTGTCGAAGTCGACTGCGAACGGGTCGGGCAGCGGCGCGATCCCGCAGGCCTCGACGATCTGCGCGGTCGCCCCCTTGTACTGCGCCGACTTCAGCGTCCACTGGCCGTGATCGTCCTTGGCCCACCGCAGGTGCACCGGGGCCTTGAGCACGATGTCGGGGTTCGCGGGATGGCACACATGAGCGTTCTTGACCCTGTACCAGCCGGTGGCGATCCGCGCGGTGCGCGCCTCCAGATGCGCGACCAGCATCCGGCCCCCGGGGGCCGGGTCGATGTCGATGTGGATGCGGTCCATGGCGTGCCCCACGCGGCGGCGCCGCTCACCGGTGGCCTCGTCGATCCAGCTCGCCTCCCGCTCCAGCGGCTGCGCCCACGTCAGCAGGTCGCCTTCCGATTCCAGGACAAGCGCGAGCGGCTCGGCCAGCGTGTCGACTTGCCACGGCTCCTGGCGCAGCAGCTGGGCCAGGCGCCAACTCGCCACCCGAAACGCCCAGTTCGGTCCCGTGATGCGGTCCTCACGGTCGCGGTGCAGGACCTCCTCCAGCGGGTAGGGGCCGCCTGCCTCGTCAACCAGATACTGGCTGAGCGTGTCTTGGCCCTCCCAGCCGGTCAGCCGGCCCTCCCATTCCCGTACCAGCCGCCGCCACACCGTGAAGTCGAGCGGTTCCGACGTGACGATCAGAGCCCGCCTGGTCCATGGCCCGGTCAGCGGCGGGCGTTCCGGGTCGGTGAACACCAGCCGCCGTCCCGTGACCGCCCGGGCCGCCGTCGCAAGCGAGGCGGTCGGGCGCTGTGCGTCGAGCGAGCGCGGCTTGGGTAGCCGTGCCCAGGCCTGGCTGAACCCCTCGGGCAGCGGATACACGTACACCTCGCCCATCAGCTCGCCGGTCAGCGCGAACGACAGAGTGCTCAGCGCACTGGGGCTCTTGGCAGAGCGGGTCACGGACTCTCCCCGGGAATGTCGTGGTCGGCCAGGCTCAGAAGGACATCGAGGGTGGAGCGGTAGATCCGGTCGATGAGGTCCCACTCATCACGCCGCTGCCATTCCGTGCGCAACGTGGACAGCAGGTGGGGGAGGGTGGAGTCGGTCGCGGTCTCGGTGAACGCGGCGTCCGCCAGATGCAGGCTGCCGTGGTCTCCGCCGCGGCGGGTGCGGCCACCGAGCTGGATCAGACGGGTGAGGATCTCCGCCACGATCGCGGTCTTCACGTCCTCGCCGAGGTCCTTGAAATAGTGCGAGCCGCGCCGGATCTCCTCGAACGTGCGCCCGGCGGACAGCCGCAGCTGCTCAAGGGCCCTGGCCGGCTCACCGCCGGGCGGAGGCGCGTCACGGTAGGCCAGCGAGTTGACCATGGCCAGCAGCACGGCCGGCTCTTCCATCACCAGCACCGGCCGCACCACCAGACAGGCCACGTGCAGCAGCGACCGCCCGCCCTGGTCGACGATGTTCAGGCCCCGCTCCACCCGGGCCATGGGCGCCAGCAGGAACCGGCACCGCCCGTGACCGACATGGAAGGGGAACTGCTCCAGCCGGTCCGCCGGGACGGGCACCCAGCCCGGGGGGTGTTTCTCATAGCGCGGCACCTCCTGCGGCCGCACCGCCACACAGATCTTCCCGGCCGGCGCACCGGCCGAGATCAGCCCCTGGGCCAGCAGCGGGCCGGCGCTGTAGGCCTCGAACGCCACCAGCACGTGCGCCCGATGCGCCCGCGCCGGATCAGCGGCCACCTCGGCCAGCTCCGCGTCCAGCCGCGGCCACAAGGCCGCACCCATCTGCCCGTACGCGTCTTCGCGCCGCTGTCCTCGCAGTCCCGAGATCCGCGCCCATTGCCCGTCCTCGTGCTGCACCTTGTCCAGCACGGCGCTGAGACTGCCGTTGATGTCGTCCGGCACGTACCACGACGGCGGCGTGAGCAGATGGTGCCGCGGCGCGCGCGGCATGTGTGCGGTCGCCGACAGGCCGATCACTACACGCCGCCGGCCGCCGTGCGCCAGCGCTGTGACGTCGCCCAGATGGCTGATGTGACTGTGCGGGTCACCCACGAAGCTCTTGAGGGTGAGGGTGGTTGCCGCCAGGTCCTGGTCGTTGAAGTGCTCGCTGAACGCAAACAGCGGCCGTCCCAGCGGCCCGTAGGGCGCTGCACGCCACGGCACGTGCGACGACAGCACCTCCGCCAGCTCGTTGGAGGCCGTCATCCCTGCCCCTTGCAAGGCCGGAGCCACGCCCACGATCTGCCGCAGGATCTCGCGAATCTTCTCCAAGAAGGCCCGCCGTGCCGCGTACTGGACGAGATCGGTCACGTCCTCCGGCAGGGCATCCTCGGTCGTGTCTTTCGGCGAGGCGTTGGCAGCGGCAGCGTCCTGCGGGGCGGGATCTGTGGTGACCTCCCTAAACCGGTCCGCGAGTTCGGCGAGAGTGTCGGCGCTCAGACTGCCATCGTCCGACAAGTCGGTCAGCGACGACAGGACGGCCCGCAGTTCCTCCAGTCCCTCGACCTCGTCGCCCTCCTCCAGCTCACCGGCCTTGGTGAACAGCCGGTTCACGGTGCGCATGTGCACTTCGCTGGGCCTGTCCCCGGGTTTCAGTTTGAAGATCCGGTGAGCCAGCATCGCATCCCACCGCCGCGGCACCACCAGTCTGCGCCGTTCCCGGTCTGGGGTGATGGCCCCCCGCGCCAGATGGGACACGTACGTCTCGGCCAGCCACGACAACCGCTTGATCTTGGGATGCAGGTACTCCTCGACCTCGCGGCTCAGCCGCAGACAGTGGCGGCTGAACTGCTCCTCCAACTCGCGTACCGGGCTGCTGGGCGACCCGTACCGGGCCAGCAGGACGCTCTTGGCGCCCTCATCGAATGCCTTGGCCTGCAGTGCGTCGACCTCGTCCATCATCACCACATGCGCCCGGCGCAGCAGCAGTTCCTCCACCGTCACATCCCGGCGTTCCACACCGCGGTCGTTCAGCGGAACGTGGACCCGCCCGATGAGGAAGTTGGTGTGGTTGGTGACGAGGATGTCCGCGTCCAGCGCGGCACGGTGGTGACGGAACTTCCCGCAGGTGGCACGCCACGGACAGCACCGTGTCTTGCTGGAAGAGTCCTTGAGCTGGTCACACGGTTCGTTGCCGGGATCCCACAGCTCCACGCCTCGCGACTCCGGTGCCGCGTGCGCGGTCAAGGCGCAGCCGTAGGACATCTCCCCGAACACCCACTCGCGGTGCTCGGCGTCATCGTGCACGCTGCCTGCCGTGTCCTCGGCGAGCTTTTGCATGCCGCGGGTGGAGATCAGCGGCACCACCACGGGCATCCGGCCGCCGTCTGCTTCCTTCTTTTCCTTGTCTGTCCGGCGCAGGGTCTTCGCGTCCCGGCGTAGCCGTGCCACCGCCTGCATCACCTGCGCGTTCTGCGGGACCACCACAGCGGCCGTCAGGCCCCGCCGGGCACACCACAGCGCGATCAGCTCCGAGGCGATGTTCTTTCCCAGCCCGGTGGGGGCGTGCAGCACACGGGTGGCCCCCGCCTGCGCATGGAACTCCTCGCCCAGCGCCGAGCCGTCCGCACGGTGCAGATGCTCTCGCAGGTCCGCGACGGCCTTCACCCGGTGCTGCTCCCCGTAGGCAGTGTCGAGCCGCTCCGCCAGTCTCTCCAGGTCGCTGAGGGGGATCCGCAGATCGTCAAGGTCTGTGCTGTCCTGCAAGACTGCGGCTGAGGTCTTCCCGGGCTGGCCGATGCGCAGGTCGTAGTGGACGCCGACGGCTCGCCGCGACGGGCTCAACGGGTCGTTAATCCGCAGTTCGGAGAAGTAGCGCCCGGGGGCGGCCGGCTGCCGCCGCCGGGCGCGGGCCGTGTGCGCCACGTGGTCGTCGATCTCCGCCAGCAGATCGTCGATACGCGCGCCCGAGTCGGCCGCGGGCATCACCACGACCTGCCCGTCCTCGTCGGCCGCAGCGAACTCCGCGCCTGCGCCGGCCGCCGCCACCTGGGCGGCCTCCTCACGAAAGACACTGCGGTGCGCCAGCGAGGCGGGACGCCTGCGCAGCAACCGGGCCACCCGCAGCCGGTCGGCCTCGGACAGCGTCGGCCACTGCTCCCACCACGGCAGATGCCCAGACAGCAGGAAATGAGCGTCGTCCAGACGGGTCACCTGCCGCCACGCCGACTCTTCCTGCGGGGCCCGATTGGGAAACAGCCGGGCCGCCAACAAGACGGCGGCCCGGACCACCAGCGGCACCGTGGCACTCCGGCTGCCGGCCGTGCTGCTCATGCCGCCCCCCGCTGCACCTGAGCGCTGATCAAGCGCTTGAACGACGCCACCGTGTGCACGGCGTACCCGTCCGGCTCCAGTGCCGCACGCAGCGGCTTGACCTGCTCCGACCGATACGACGGCACCACGATCGTCTTCGCCCGAGGAGGCCGGTCGATGATGCTCTGCTCGTTGGCGACATCTTTGACATCGACCAGGCACCGCCCGTCCGGCAACGTCACCCCGACATCCCAGGAGTCCATCTCACCCCAGCGCTCCACCTCCAGCCCCTTGCGCTCCAGCCACCGCATCAGCTCCACCTCGGTCAGCCCAGGCACGGTCAGATGACGCCACACCGGCCAGTCCAGGCACAGCACACCCTCACCGCGGCACGCAGCCAGTCCCGGGGGCCCGTTCACGACCTCGGGCGGATCGCCAGGGCGCCTTCCCGGCCGCAGCAGCACTCGAGCCTTGCGCTGGTGCGGCAGAAAGTCACAGCGCAGCAACTCACCCGTCAGCCGCATCGGGTACGCACACACCGGGCACGGCCACCACCACACCGCACCCCCTCGTACACAGCTGCGCTCCGCCGGCAGCGGCCGGTAGACCTGCATGCGCGCCCCACCCCGCCGGGTGTACTCCTCGAGAATGCTGTCCTCGGTACCGGTGGGAACCTCCACCAGCATCAGCCGACCAGCTACGTACTGCGACTGGCTGCCGTTGGCCAACTGCCGGTAGACGGCGTGTTCGGTCTGTTCCGCAGTCTGCCACGACCAGGTCGGCAGCCAATCCCGCCCGCCGTCCAGCCCGCCGGTAACAGGGTCGAAGAGCACCTCGAGGTAGGAGCAGCCGACTTCGAAGGCCTCCTCGGTCAACTGCGCGGACTGCTGGTCGTGTCCGTCCTCCAGAATCACCAGGTCGCCCATCTCGGCAGGCAGGGCGGGCCAGTCCAGAGGTATCCAAGAACGCAGCGGATGAGTCAGGTTGGCGACCAGGCCGGCAGGTGTCTCGGGGCCGGTGCCCAGGGGGAGGTGTCCCAGGATGACGCCGTGCATGCAGGAGATCTCATGCCAGGCCCGCGGTTCTTCCAGCCGCCGGGTCCAGGCCACCCCGGCACGCAACGCTGCACTGATCACTTTCCGCCCGAGGGCGTACTGAGCATCGCTCATTGCGAGGCCCCCCTTTCCACACCCCACCGAAGGTTTTGGGGCTGCATGGGTTCGGAAACCACAGCGGAGACCGTACAAGGAGCCACTGACACACGGGTTGATGTTCGAGGAATGATCAATTCATGCCCGGATGAATGCGGGTGAGTATCAAAGAACGAAAACATCGATCGAATTCGTGCATGGAAGGGTCGCCCTGCGTGATGCAGCCACGGCAGGACTGGTCACCCCCGCTTTCCCGCAGCCCTTGCTGGTCAGCGCCAGCCCGGACGACACCAC
>NZ_JAYWVC010000167.1:0-17500 GCF_036281785.1 Streptomyces chiangmaiensis
CGGTACGGCCGCGGTCGACGCTGACGGTGTTCATCAGCTCGACCGGCAGCGGTTCCCCCAGCAACGGCGCGCTCGTGGTCACACCCTCGTTCCTCATGCCACCAGGATAACTCCTGGCTAATGGATTGGATCCACTCCATTCATTTGGCGAGGCCAAGCGCCCGGTTCATGCATGAGGGCAGGCGCAGGCTCGCGAGAAGGAAACCTGCGCACCCTGCTCGGCGATCGCCCGTGCCGTCCGCGCGGCTCCGTCCTCCGTCTCGACCAGGGCATCGTCCGTCACCCCCGAACAGGTCCTGGCGGAGGAAGACCGCGAGGCCATGGGCGGCCCCGGCGACTCGAGGCAACAGGTCGAACGCGCTGTCGGGCTCCGGGGCGGGACGACCGATCACCGGCACGAGGGTGGCCGTCGGCCGGCGCGGCCGGCAGCCTGTCGCGATCGGCGAACTGCTGGTACGGCGCTGCCACGCTCACGCCGGCCCGGCGGCTCGCCTCGGCCGGCATCGGCGCCGCGCCGGGGGCTGCTCTGCGGCCGATCGGCCGGTCCGGTCCGCCGCCTCACGCAATCGGTCCAGCGAGCCCCCGTGAAACTCCACCAAGGCTTGAGACGTGTCGGCCGCCTCCGGCGGACCGGCACCCGCCTCCGTACTGTCCTGGTCGCTGTATCACCCAGGACCACAAAGAGTCGCACAAGTACACATAACGTACGGTGTGTTTCACACGGCGGGCCCAGTCCGTCGTGCCGAAGCGGCTCTGAAGCCCGCGGCCCCAAGGGGTGCGGGAAGCATCTAGGGCAGGAGAAAGATCGATGACAGCACGTGTCCGGTGGCCCAGGGGCCGCCGCTCAGCAACCCTGCGCACCGCGGTCCCCTTGGTCACCCTGGTGCTCGCGTCGACCGCCTGCGGCGAACAAGCAGTGCACGTGGGCGCCGGTGACTCCCGCCCGCCCGCCACCAGCCCAGGCACAGACAGTACCCGCACCGCGAGCCCCCGGACCACCAGCCCCCTGCCCGGTCTCAGCTCCCCTACCGGTGCGGCCTCGTCCGACCCCGGCGCCGCCCCGGCCGCACCCGCCGCCACCTGCACCGACCGGTACTTCTCCGGCATGACCACGGCTCAACGGGTCGGGCAGCTCTTCATGGGCGGAGTCTCCGCGGCCCGCCCCGACCAGGCCCAGCTGCGCACCCTGCGCACCTACCACGTGGGCTCCATCATGCTGACCGGGCGCAGCACCGCCGGCGTGACGGCGACCAGGAGGGTGGTCGACGGCATCCGAGGCCAAGCGGACCAGGTCGCCGGACAGCGGGTCGGACTGCTGGTCTCCACGGACCAGGAAGGCGGCCGGGTGCAGGTCCTCAGCGGCCCCGGTTTCTCGACCATACCCAGCGGGCTGACCCAGGGCAGCTGGTCGACGACAACGCTGCGCACCCGGGCCGCGGGCTGGGCCGAGCAGCTCAAAGCCGCCGGGCTCAATCTCAACCTGGCGCCGGTCGCCGACGTGGTCCCGGCAAGCCTGGGCACCCGCAACCGCCCCATCGGCTACTACTACCGTGAGTACGGCCACACCGCCGCCACCGTCGCCTCCCACAGCAACGCCTTCGCGGCCGGTTTCGCCCAGTCGGGCGTGATGACCACGCTCAAACATTTTCCGGGACTGGGCCAGGTGCTCGGCAACACCGACACCACCGCGAACGTCGTGGACTCCGTGACCACCACCAGGAGCTCCAGCCTCACGCCCTTCCGGGACGGGATCCGGGCCGGTTCACCGTTTGTGATGGTCTCGCTGGCCACTTACACCAAGATCGACTCCAAGCACCTGGCGGCCTTCTCGCCGACGGTCATCAATCAAGTGCTGCGGACCCAGCTCGGCTTCAAGGGCGTGGTCATCTCCGACGACATCGGCAACGCCGTCGCGGTACGGGCCTTCACCCCTGCTCAGCGGGCGGTCAACTTCATCACGGCGGGCGGAAACATGATCCTGACGGTGAATCCGAGCACCGTACCGGCCATGGCCTCGGCCATCCAGGCCCGGATGCAGCAGGACGCGTCCTTCCGCGCAAAGGTCAACGCGAGCGTCCACCGCATTCTCGATGCCAAAGCCAAGGCAGGCCTGCTCACCTGCCGCTGAACCGTTGCCGAGACCTTCAGCGTGGCTTGGTGTCCCAGGTGTCATCGCGCCCGGAGGGTTGCCACGGCGCCACCGATGCGTGAGGGCTTCGGTGCACTGTTGACGATCGACCGCTTCCCGCTGTCGCTCGTGCGGCAGGGTTGCCCCCGGGCTCGATCACCCGGAGCCGCGCCTTCGAAGAGGGGGCCGGACAGAGGAAGACTCCCGCCTACGGCCTTCATGCCGCCGCGCCGTCACCTGCTTGGGCCATGACGTGTCCGGCCCTGGCAAGGCCCTCGCACCCCCTCGAGTCAATGATTAAGAACGAATTTCACCTTTTAACGCCTCTTTAATGGCAAAAGTCATAGAATCCCTATACACGTAATTGTTGAAAAGGAAACACTAGGCAGCCACCACAGGATGCTGCCGACCGACTTGTTCCTGCGTCCGGGAACCGACCAATGCGTGCCAAAGGCAGTCGTCACAGCCCCGAAGGGCTCGCCGAGGCACTGGGAGACGTGGCTCTCCTGGTGTTGCGCCACCTCATGGCCGCCGGCGACCTCAGCCTCACCAGCGTCTCCACGCTGGACAGGCTCGGCCGGCACGGACCTGCCCGGCTCACCGAACTGGCGGCGGCGGAGGGAGTCGCTCAGCCCTCGATGACCCAACTGGTCCATCGGCTGGAACAGATGGGGCTGGCACAAAGAGTACGGGACCCGGGCGACCGCCGTGTGGTCCTCGTCGCCGTCACCGACTCCGGGCGAGAGCTGCTCTCCGAACGGCGGCGAGTTCATCACGCCCGCTTGATGGAACTGTTGTCGACTCTGCCCACCGAGGATCGACAGGTTCTGACCGAGGCGATGCAGACCGCACGTCCCCTCATCCGGCAGCTCATCCTCAACGCCACCACACCACCGCATCGGGCCGGCAAGGCGACGGCGTCGGCGACCAGCTCATGAACGAACCGACTCCGGACACCGTGCGTGACGAGGGCGATGAACGCGGCAGCGCCTTCCGTCCCGGAGTGCGCAGACCGCGAGCGCCGGCCCGGACGAGGCGTCGGCCCTCGCACCCCATGACCGGTCAACCGCTCGGTGCCCCTGGCGAAGAGCGGGCGCCCGCGAGGCAGTGGTACGGCCGGCACTCCCGACGAGGTCTTGTCAGCCTCACGGCCATGGCCGGCGCGTCGCTCGCCGTGCTGATCGCTGCGATCTTCGCGGCGTTCATCTGGTCCGGATTCAACGTGCGGGAAACCGGGCTGGCGGAGCGTCAATCCCACGCGGCACTCAGTCAGAGCCGGTTGGTCGACTCGCTCATCCTCGACATCGAAACGGGTCAGCGTGGTTTCACCATCACCCGGGACCCTCATTTCCTGCCGCCCTGGAGAGCCGCCGAGGCACGATTCCCCGCGCAGGCCGCAGAACTCGTCCGCCTCAGCCGATCCCCTGCCGAAAGAAGCCTGGCGGTCCAGATCAGCCGGGCGGGCCAGTCCTTCATCGACACCTATTCGACACCCCTGGTCAACGAGACGCGACAGGGCAATCCCCATGCGAGCAGCCTGGCAGCGACGCTGACGGGCAAGCAGAAGGTCGACGCGCTCAGGCACATGTTCGACCGCTACACCGCGACGGAGCGGTCCGACGTGGCCGCACGTGAGGCTGCCGCCGACGCGAGCGCCCGAAGGGCGACCGCCGTGGCGTCGGCGGGCTTCGGCGCCTCGGTTCTGCTCATCGGCACATACTCGGCATACGTCATCAGGGTGATCGTCTGGCCGGTCCGCAACGCGGCCGCAGTGGCCACCCGGCTCGCCGTCGGCGACCTGACCGCCCGCATGCCGATGACCGGCAGGCGGGAGATCGAGCAGCTGGAGACGGCGTTCAACACCATGGCCGAGTCGTTGGAGAGCAGTCTCGCGCAGGCGCGGGAGGCGCACGAGCGCCTCAGACTGCTCTACGACTCCAGTGTGGCCGTCGGCACCACGCTGGATGTGACGCGAACGGCTCAGGAGCTGGTGGATGTGGCGATACCCCGATTCGCCGACTTCGCCACCGTCGACCTGGCGATATGCGTACTGCGCGGTGAGGAGCCGACGGTTGCCGGCGATACCTCCATGCAGCGCGCGGCCACCGGCGGCATCCGCCACGACGCCCCACTGGAGTCCGCCGGCGCCATGGTGAAGGGCGGCCTGCCGGCCACGGGTGGTTCCCGATCCGCGCCACGGCCGATGCTCGTACACGACCTCAGCGCGTGCCCGCAGTGGCGGGCCGACAACCCGCAGGAAGCCGAGCGCCTCACCGCCTACGGCATGAGATCACTGATCACGATTCCCTTGATCACCCAGCACGTCCTGCTGGGTATGGTCAGCTTCTGGCGCTCCCGGCCCGCGCCGTTCGAGAAGCAGGACCTCATCGACGCCGAGGGACTGGCGGTCAAGGCCGCGGTCGCCATCGACAATGCACGCCGCTACACCCACGAGCGCGAGAGCGCGCTCACCCTGCAGCGCGCCCTGCTGCCGCAGCAGCCGGCCGAGCAGCCGGCCGTGGACATCGCCTACCGCTATCTCCCCGCGGGCACGCGGGCGGGTGTGGGCGGGGACTGGTTCGACGTCATCCCCTTGTCCGGGGTGCGGGTGGCCCTGGTCGTGGGTGACATCGTGGGACATGGCATCCACGCCTCGGCCGCCATGGGACGCCTGCGCACCGCGGTACGCACACTCGCGGACGTCGACCTCCCACCCGACGAGCTCCTCACCCACCTCGACGATCTCGTGCTCCATCTGGAGGACGCACCGGCGAACGGCGAGCGGGGCGCCACCTGCCTCTTCGCCGTGTACGACCCGGTCTCCCGCCACTGCACCCTCGCCAGCGCCGGCCATCCCCTGCCTTTCGTCATCGCCCCCGACGGCAGGGTGCAGGAGATCGCCGGGGAGATAGGCCCTCCGGTCGGGGTCGGCGGTCTGCCCTTCGAGAACATCGAGCTCGACCTGGCCGAGGGCAGCACCCTGGCCCTGTACAGCGACGGCCTGGTGCACTCCGGGACACGCGACTTCGGCGAAGGTCTCACCTTGCTGCGCAGCGCGCTGGCGTCGTCGCCGGACTGCCTGGAAGCCGCATGCTCCACCATCATGGACACCCTGCTTTCCGGCCCTCCCGAAGACGATGTCGTACTGCTGCTCGCCCGGACCTGTGCGCTCACCTCGGACCGGGTCGTCACCTGGGACATCCCCGCGGATCCGGAGTGCGTGGCACAGGCCCGAACCCTGGCCGTCGAGCAGCTCGAGGCATGGCGGCTGCCCGCGTTGACCTTCGTCACGGAGCTGGTGGTCAGCGAGCTGGTGACCAACGCGATCCGTTACGGCACGCCACCCATCCAGTTGCGACTCGTCCGCGACACCGCGCTCATCTGCGAGGTCTCCGACAGCAGCAACACCGCACCCCACCTGAGGCGGGCGCGCACCTTCGACGAGGGCGGCCGAGGTCTGCTGCTGGTCGCCCAGCTGACCCAGCGCTGGGGCACCCGGCACTCCAAGGGCGGCAAGACCATCTGGTGCGAACAGGCGCTCCCCGCCGCGGACAACTCACCCGCTGCGGGCGGAGACCCGGATGACGGCACGCCCGCTCCGGAGGCCTGAGCGCTCGCCTGGCCCGCACTCCGGATCCGGCGACTCCGCCGTACCGGCTCTGCTCGCGTCGCTCACCACGCCGGCGGCGGCGCGGCGGGCGTTCATCCGGTCAGTTCGGCGCGTGGGCCTGCTGCCTCGACGTCAGGACCGCGATCGTGCGTTCGCACCAGTCACGGTTGCCCTGTTCGAAGGCCAGGCCGCGCATACACGTCAGATAGGGGCCGATACGGTCCCCCTGGCGCAGGAACTCCTCTTCCGTACGCTCGCCCCGCATCCCGCGCAGCAACGTGCCGAACAACTCGACCTTGGCCGCGGCAACGGCTGCGCGCTCGCCGAGCTGCGCGATCAGCGCCCCGAGGTCGACGTGGTCGGCGGCCTGCACCTTGACGAGGAGGTCATCGCGGATGAACGAGGGCTTCGCGGCGGCGGCCGTGAACTCTTCCAGCTCCTCCAGCCCGGCGTCGGTCACGTGGAACAGGCGCTTGGTGGGGCGGGTGGCCTGCACGACCTCGCGGCCCGCGATCAGCCCGTCCTTCTCCAGGCGGGTCAGCTCGGCGTAGAGCTGCTGGGGCTGGGCGTACCAGTAATTGGCCACCCCGAGGTCGAACGCCTTCGCCAGCTGGTAGCCGCTGAACTCCCCGTCGAGCAGCGCTGCGAGTACGGCGTGCCGTAGCGCCATCGGGTCGCCTCCTTCATGCCCCTGTCGCCGGACCTGCCATCCATGATAGTCATGAAAGTGACTAGTCACTTTCATGACTAACGGAGAGAGTGAGTCGGGCCATGATCACCGCAGATCGTTTCCGCGACGCCGTCGACACACGCGACCTCGCGGCCCTGGACGACCTGTTCACCGAGGACATCCGCCTCTACAGTCCCGTGAAGTTCACGCCCTTCGAGGGCAAGCCGCTGGTCCTGGGCCTCTTCGGCGTCCTGTTCCGCACGTTCGAGGACTTCCGCTACATCGGCGACCACACCGGTACCGCGCAGACCACTGCCGACGGCTCGTCCGCCCCGTCGGCGGTCCTCCTTTTCCGCGCGAAGGCCGGAGGCAAGGAGATCCACGGTATCGATCTGCTGCACTTCGACGACGACGGCCGGATCAAGGAGTTCACCGTCATGGTCCGCCCCCGTTCCGCCGTCCACGCCCTGGGCGCGGCGGTGCTGGCCGGGCTGGTCTCGGACGGACTCGCGCCTGCGTCCTCCGGTCAGTAGAGGCACGCCCTGCCCACCCGCGCCGGCCGTCCCGAGTCCGGCGAAGAACCAGAGGGTGCCCCGACGGGGCGAGCGCCAGGTCGCTTCCCATGCATCGGTCATGCGAGGAATCGTGCACCCGGTCGAGCCGCACGTGCCGGTGGTTGTACGACGGCTTCCTCGCCCGCAACACTGCCCACCGGCAACCAGCAGTGCTCGTGGTCGATCGGCCGTTGCCATGGGCGGCCTCGCCCGCCACCCCGGACTCAACCGGCCGACGCGACGGGCTCCAGCCTCACAATGGGGAACTTGCGCGACGTCCTGGTCTCGTAGTACTCGCTCTCGGTCCAATAGGCGGACCAGATCCCGTACAGGCGCTCCCACTCGGGCGACGCATGCGTCACGACGGTCGGCGTCGCTCTGAGGATGCGGTCCCCCACTTCGATGATCACCTCAGGCATGGCCGCGACGTTGCCGACCCACGCGGGATCCTTCTCCGCGCCCCGCGCCGAGCCGCAGACGAGATAGCCGTCACCGTCGACGGCGTACACGAGGGGGTTCACCCGTTCCCCGCCGGTACGGCGGCCGACCGTGTGCAGGAGCAGCAGCTGCGCGCCCTCGAAGTGACCCCCCACCACCCCGTTCCGCCCCCGGAACTCTTTGATGATCCGCTCGTTCACGCCCTGCACATCGACCATGCCCGCCTCACTCCGCCCGAAGATCCAAACAGCCATCAGCTAACCAGCAAGCCACCTGGCTGAACCGAGCCACGCCGCACCCATGTGCCGGATGCCGAGCGCGTCCACTCGGACCGGCTCCGGTCGACGGACATCGTCAGCGGGCGTTCACCCGCCTGCGCCGGAACGGATCGGAACGGCTCGAGGCAGCGGTGCCGCGCGCCGCGGCTCGGGCCGGGCCGTCGGGGAGGGTGAAGGAGAAGACCGCCGTCACCGCCGCGATCGCGGCCAGGGCCAGATAGGCGTGTCGGTAGGCGGCGAGGGGCGGGTCCACCGCGGCTCCGGCAGGGGTGGACAGAACGAGGGCTGTGGTCACCGCCGCGGGCGCGAGGGCTCCTCCCGTCTGGCGGACGACGGTGTTCAGCGTGGAGGCCTGGGCCAGGTCCGACCGGGCGAGGGTGGCCAGCGAAGCCACCGTCGTCGGCATGAATACCCCGCCCATGGCGATGCCGAGCACGAACATGAGGCCGCGGAAGGTCCACAGGCTGGTGTGCTCGTCGCAGGCGGCGAAGAGCAGCAGTACCCCGGTGACACCTGCCATACCGCACCCGATGATGACGCGCGGGCCGATCCGGGCGTAGAGGGCCCCTGCGATCTGGACGGTCAGCAGGACGCCGAAGGCTTCGGGGAAGGTGCTGGTGCCGGATTCCAGGGCGCTGCGGCCCTGTCCCTGCTGGAGGAAGAGGGGGCCGAGGTACATGGCGCCCAGGATCGGCACCAGGCCCACCAGGCTGATCAGGTTGGTGTCCCGAAAGAGCCGATCCGCGAAGAGACGCAACCTCAGCAGCGGCTCGGCGGTGCGCAGTTCGACGGCGATGACGGTGGCGAGCAGGACGGCGCCGAGGAAGAGGGCGGTGACCACGGCGACGGAGGACCAGCCGCGGTTGGGTCCTTCGCAGATGCCGAACATCAGGGAACCGAGGGCCGCCGCGCTCAACAGCAGTCCCGTCAGGTCGAATCGGCCGGGCCGGGGGCCGCGGTGCTCGGCCAGGAACAGCAACCCGAACAGCACGGCCGGAAGGCCGACCGGAAGATTGACGTAGAACACCCACCGCCAGGACAGGTGGTCCACGAGCAGCCCACCCAGGATGGGGGCGGCGGCCGGGGCGATCTGCTGCGGGATGATCGTGTACCGCGAGATCCGCACTTGTTCCGAGGAGTTGAAGGTGCGGAACAGCAAGGAGGCCGAGGCCGGGAAGAGGACTCCGGCGGACAGTCCCTGGATCGCGCGGAAGGCCACGAGCTGACCGAGGCCGGCGGCCGTACCGCACAGCAGTGAGGAGCCGAGGAAGCCGACGAGTGCCATGAGCAGGACGCGTTTGCCACCGAACCGTTCGACCAGCCAGGCCGAGGCGGGGATGGCCATGGCCAGGCAGACCGGATAGACCACGACCACCCCGTCCAGAGCGGCCGTGGTGAGCTGGAACTGACGGGCGATCGAGGGCAGCGCCACGGTGGTGATCGCTCCGTCGACGATCGCGATGAACGTCACGCAGACACACATGACGGGGACGACGAAACGCTGGCTCAGCTGGGACAAGGGCACAGGCAGGACGGGACGACGCCGGAACGACAGCACATGCTGAGCATACTCACGATGTGCATGTTCATAGGATGGGGCGAACCGCGGGGCAGGGAAGTGACATGGCAGTGCACGGCAGTAGCGACATCCTGGTCGACGAGCTCTACGAGACGACACAGCAACTGCGCCGATTCGTGGAGTCCCGGCTGCGGACCCACGGCGCCTCGGTCGCCCGTCTGCGTGCCCTGCGGATGCTCGCACGATCCGAGCGACCTCTGCGCATGCGGGACCTGAGCGAGATGACGGGAGTCGCGGCACGCACCACGACCAGCATCGTCGACAGTCTGGAGCGCGACGGCCTGGTGGAGCGGCTCCGTCACCCCCACGACCGTCGGGCCTTCCTGCTGCGTCTCACCGACGAAGGACTGCGATGCCACCACGAGGCGGAAGAGGTGGACCGCCTGGCCCTCGCGGAGGCTACATCCGCTTTGGGCGCGGAAGACCGCGCCCAGCTGCGAGCCCTGCTCGCCCGCATCCGCGAGGCCACCGGCTGACACCGGCCCCATGAAGCGACGGCGACGGCGGCACCACTGATGGGGCGAGCATCGGCGGCCTCGCGGAACCCGACCTCTGGGCGTCAGCCGCCCAGCGCGCGCAGGACCACGACCTTCGCCTCGTCCTGCACCCGCCGAAGGTGGTCGGGCCCGAGGAACGACTCCGCGTAGATCTTGTACACGTCCTCGGTGCCCGATGGACGCGCCGCGAACCAGGCATTCCCGGTGGCCACCTTGATGCCCCCGATGGGCGCGCCGTTGCCGGGCGCCTCGGTGAGCACGGAGGTGACCGGCTCACCGGCAAGGGTGTCGGCACTGACCTGGGCCGGGGACAGCTTGGCCAGGCGTGCCTTGTCCTCACGGGATGCCGGCGCGTCGATGCGGGCGTACGCGGGCTCACCGAAGCGCGCGGTGAGCGCGGCGTAGTGCTGGGACGGCGTCTTGTCGGTGACGGCTGTGATCTCGGAGGCGAGCAGGGCAAGAATGATGCCGTCCTTGTCGGTGGTCCAGACCGAACCGTCCCGACGCAGGAACGACGCCCCGGCGGACTCCTCGCCACCGAAGCCGAGTGAACCGTCGACCAGCCCGTCCACGAACCACTTGAACCCCACGGGCACTTCCACCAGTCGCCGGCCGAGGTCGGCGGCGACCCTGTCGATCATGCCGGAGGAGACCAGCGTCTTGCCCACGCCCGCCTCCGCGGGCCAACGTGTGCGGTGGGTGTAGAGGTAGGAAATGGCCGTGGCGAGATAGTGGTTGGGATTCATCAGCCCGGCGTCAGGGGTGACGATGCCGTGCCGGTCGGCGTCGGCGTCGTTGCCCGTCGCGATCCGGAAACGGTCGCGCTGCTCGATCAGCGACGCCATGGCGTACGGCGACGAGCAGTCCATACGGATCTTGCCGTCCCAGTCCAGCGTCATGAATCGCCAGGTGGGATCGGTGACTGGATTGACCACCGTCAGGTCGAGACGGTGCTGCTCCGCGATGCGCCCCCAGTAGGCGACGGACGCTCCACCCAGCGGATCGGCGCCGATGCGCACGCCCGCGGCCCGGATCGCGTCGAGGTCCAGCACGCTCGGCAGCTCGGAGACGTACGCGCCGAGAAAGTCGTGACGGCCGGTGCCGGGCGCCGAGAGCGCCTGGGCGTAGGTGACGCGTCGTACGTCCTTCATCCCGCCCGCGATGATCTCGTTCGCCCGGTCCTGGATCCAGGAGGTCGCATCCGAGCCCGCCGGGCCGCCGCTCGGCGGGTTGTACTTGAACCCGCCGTCGGCCGGCGGGTTGTGCGAGGGCGTCACCACCACACCGTCGGCGAGGCCGGAGGTGCGCGCCCGGTTGTGGGTGAGGATCGCGAGCGAGACCGCGGGAGTGGGGGTGTAGCCGTCGTCCGTGTCCACGAGCACCGTCACGTCGTTGGCCGCGAAAACCTCCAGAGCCGTGATCCTCGCCGGCTCGGACAGCGCATGGGTGTCCGCGCCGAGGAACAGCGGACCGTCGGTGCCCTGCCGTGCGCGGTACTCGCAGATGGCCTGGCTGGTCGCGGCGATGTGGTCCTCGTTGAACGCGACCGCGAGCGAGGATCCACGGTGTCCGGACGTGCCGAAGGCCACCCGTTGCCCCGGCTCGGCCGGGTCGGGGTGCAGCGCGTAGTACGCCGTCACCAGCCGCGGGACGTCGACCAGGTCCTCGGGACCGGCCGGCTTTCCCGCTCGTTCGTGCTGCATCGCACCCACTCCTCCACATCGACCGTGCATCCGCTCGCGATCTCATCTTGCCCCCTGCCAGGGACGGGAGTCGCACATTCCCGCCCGGAGCGCAGGGGCACCCAGGGCGTCCCGTCTCCCCCACCGTGTACGGTCCACCGTCTGACCCATCACAAGTTCACCTACATGAACTTGACTCATGTGGGTGTACGTACCTCCGCCTGCCGTGCAAGACTCCGTCAACTCCCTTGTGACGCCAGCAAGTTCGAGAGGTAGGCCCCGTGAATGTTTCACGACGTACCGTTCTGGCGACGGCAGCCGGCGCTGCGGCCGCATACGCTTCTTCGGGGCAGCAGGCACAGGCGGCTGCCGCCCAGACACCGGCCCACACGGTGCGCGTGCTCCGTGCCGCGGCCGACTACGCGGTGGACAAGGTCCGCTCCGTCGCACCGGGCGTGAACGGCTTTCCCGTCGGGACGAAGTTCGAGAAATGGGTCTACTCGCAGAACGGCGACTGGGTCGGCGGGTTCTGGCCGGGAACACTGTGGATGGCCTGGCTCTACAGCGCGGATGATGCATTCCGCTCATGGGCACTGGCATCGGCGCGGAAGCTCGCGCCCCGTCAGTACGACACCGGCACGCACGACCTCGGTTTCCTGTTCTATCCGTCATGGGTCACGGCCTGGCGCCTGACGGGCGACGCCACATGGCAGGCAGGTGCCGTACAGGCGGCCGACTCGCTGATCCGGCGCTACAACCCGCGCGGTCACTTCATCCGGGCGTGGGGTGCGTTGAACGATCCCAACAACGCCGGCCGGATCATCATCGACACCATGATGAATCTCGACCTGCTGGCGTTCGCGAGCAAGCAGACCGGCGACGACACGTACCTGAACATCGCCGTGGAGCACGCGAATACCGCCCAGCGGGTCTTCCCCCGCCCGGACGGGTCGACCCCGCACGTCTTCGACTTCGACCCGGACAGCGGCGCACCGATCGGTCAGGCCACCGTGCAGGGCTACAGCCCCACCTCGTGCTGGTCGCGCGGACAGGCCTGGGGGGTGTACGGATTCACCACGATCCATCGCCGGACGGGAAACCAGCAGTTCCTGGCCACCGCGCGGAAGCTCGCCGACTTCGCGATCGACGCACTGGGCCCGGACAACATTCCCGTCTGGGACTACCGTGCGCCGCAGCAGCCCTATGACATCAAGGACGCTTCGGCCGGCGCGATCATGGCATGCGGACTGCTCGACCTGTCCGCCGCCACGGGCAGCCCCAAGTACCGTGACGTGGCGCTGCGGCTGCTGACCGCGCTGTCGGAGACCTGCCTGACACGCAACTCCGCCCGCGCCGAGGCCGTCGTGGCCCGCTGCACCCGGAACAGACCGGCCGAGGACGGCATAGAGATCTCGCTTCCGTATGCCGACTACTACCTGCTCGAGGGCATCCTTCGCGTGCTGCGACCGAGCGACGTCGACCGCGCGATCGACCTGTCGGCAGTCTGACCGGCTCTTCACCGGCGCGGGTTGTATGCCACGCACACCGTTGAAGGCGATGTCGGCTGCGGTGACCGGGGGTTCCCGCCTTCCGTCGAGCCCCGAATGCCCGGCTCGAAGGAAGGTCTGGCGCGGGATCCTCCGGTACCGCGGCCGTCAGGCATGACCACTCGTCACAGCATGGTGCGCATTCGCGTGATCTCGCTCGTCTGCTGAGCGATCACGTCGTCGGCCATCTCCTCGATCCGGATGTTGTTGCCCTGCGCCTTCACATCGGTGGCCATGGTGATCGCCCCTTCGTGATGGGTGATCATCAGTGTGAGGAAGAGCTGGTCGAAGGCCTTCCCTTCGGCGGCGCGCAGGTTCTTCAACTGCCCTTCGGTCGCCATGCCGGGCATCGCGCTGTGCTCGTGCTCGTGACCGCCGCTCTTCTCCGCTTCGCCGTACGCCTTCAGCCAGCCCTTCATGGCTCTGATCTCCGGCTCCTGAGCAGCGGCGATCCGCTCGGCGAGCCGTCTGACCTGCGTGGAGTCGGCGCGCTCCGGGGCGAGTTCGGTCATTTCCAGTGCCTGGGAGTGGTGCTCGATCATCATCCCTGCGTAGGAGACGTCGGCCGCGTTGGGGGAATCGTCCTCCGCGCGCTGCTGGGCGGCCTCTTCTGCGGACAGGGTCCGGTTCGCCTCCCCTGGCTCACCGGGCGCGATCACCGAAGGGCCGGACGCCGCGGCCGACGTGCCCTCGGAACCGGAGTCGCACCCTCCGACTCCCAGCACGGCCAGAGCGGACAGCGCGATCGCGACGAAAGACGCCCGTGGCGCACGGCGGAACAGCACAACGGCCTCCTGTGGCAGGCGGGTTGAGGGACAGCTCGTGATTCTGGGTCACAGTCCTAGCAGGATTCAGCGCGTTACCGATCAAAAACCTTCATTGCAAGTACATTGCCCTCTGTTGGTCTGTGCATGATGAAGACGATACTGCGGGTTGTGTGAACCGTTCCGAGGCGAACGGAACTAGGGAGGAAACAGTGATCCTGTTGAACGACCCTCGAACACGGCGCAGACGTCTGGGAGTTGTGGCAGCCGCCGCCGGACTTCTGGCCGCTCTCCTCACAGCCGCCCCGGCGACGGCGATCCCCGACCCCGGGGACGCACCCACCGCGCGAAAGGGGATCTCCAAGAGCGCGCAGGCCGAGGCACGGGAGGCCGTCGCAAGCGGCGAGATACCCGGCCAGGACGAGATCGTCCACTCCCGCAACGTCGAGCACCTCACCAACGTCCCCAAGGACGTGCTCCCCGGGACCAATTCGGACCTGGCCTTCCAGGGCAAGTACGCCTTCGCGGGCAACTACGACGGCTTCCGCATCTTCGACATCAGCGACCCGCGGTCTCCGAAGACGGTCGCCCAGGTCCTGTGTCCGGGATCGCAGAACGACGTGTCCGTCTCCGGCGACCTGCTGTTCCTGTCCACCGACTCCTCGCGCAACGACAGCAGCTGCAACAGCACCACGCAGCCGGCGAGCGAGAAGTCCTCGTGGGAGGGCATGAAGGTCTTCGACATCAGCGACAAGACCAACCCCAAGTACGTCGCCGCCGTGGAGACCGCCTGCGGCTCGCACACCCACACGCTGGTACCCGAGCGCAGCAACGTCTACATCTACGTCTCCTCGTACTCGCCGAGCGCTGCCTTCCCCGACTGCCGGCCGCCGCACGACGGCATCTCCGTCATCAAGGTCCCGCGCAACACGCCGGAGAAGGCGGCGGTCGTCGACTTCCCGGTGCTGTTCCCCGGTGAGGGCCCGGACGGAGGCGGCAACCCCGGTGCTCCCACCAACCCGGGAGTCTCCAAGACCACCGGCTGCCACGACATCACGGTCCTGCCCTCCCAGGACCTGGCCGCGGGCGCCTGCATGGGCGACGGCATTCTGCTGTCCATCAAGGACCCGGAACACCCGAAGGTCATCGACCAGGTGCAGGACAACGTCAACTTCGCGTTCTGGCACTCCGCGACCTTCAACCAGAAGGCGAACAAGGTCGTCTTCACCGACGAGCTGGGCGGCGGCGTCGGGGCCACCTGCAACGCGGCGACCGGCCCGAACCGCGGGGCCGACGGAATCTACGACATCGTCGGCAAGGGCGAGAAGCGCAAGCTCGTCTTCCGGAGCTACTTCAAGATCCCGCGCCACCAGGCGGACACCGAGAACTGCGTGGCTCACAACGGCTCGCTGATCCCCGTCAAGGGCAGGGACATCATGGTGCAGGCCTGGTACCAAGGCGGCGTCTCCGTCTGGGACTTCACCGACTCCCTCCACCCGAAGGAGATCGGCTACTTCGAGCGCGGTCCTCTCACCACCGACACCCTCACGACCGGCGGCTCCTGGTCGGCGTACTACTACAACGGTTACGTCTACTCGAACGACATCGCCAAGGGCTTCGACGTCCTGAAGATCACCGACTGGCGCACGGACCCGGCGAAGCGGGTCCATCTGCATGAGCTCAACGTGCAGACCCAGCCGGAATACTTCGACTGACGCAGAGCAGGGACCATGACGCCCCTTCGGCTCTGACGCGTCGGCCGACCGGCGGTTCGGCCCGGCCGAACCGCCGGATTCCCTTCGCGACAGGGTCCGAATCGATATGAACCCCCAGGCCGGCGCCCTGGAGGTTCATCGGCCGACGGCAAGATCGGCGCCCTTCTCGCCACTTCATGAACACAGCGCCCGCGAGGTCGCCCACGCATGCGGCCAGGAGTCGAAAGATTCCCGCGTCCAGGGGCTTCCCCGAGCGACGGATCACTGCCGCCCGGAGAGATGACCTGTGAGGTGCCGTCCTGCAGGTGCTCAGCCGGGCCCAAGGAGCGTCCACCTGCGGTTGCCCCGATCGACGTGGGAGTTGAACAGGCCCGCGCCAGAGGTTGCCCAGCACCATCGGTCGGAGCTCTCGCCGCCCCGGTGGTCATGAATCCGAGCAGGACGGGCGTCGCTGCCTCAGGGGCGGCGCTCCGGTACGTTGTCGTGGACCCGCTTGGGGTCGGTGACGGCCACCGGCCGCAGGACCTCCTCGATACGGGCCATCAGGTCGGCCTCCAGCACCACACCGGCCGCCTTGGCGTTCTCCTCGACCTGCTCCGGCCGCGAGGCACCGATGATGGCCGCCGAGACGTTGGAGTTCTGCAGCACCCACGCCACCGCCAGCTGCGCGAGGGACAGGCCGGCATCGGCAGCCAGCGGCTTGAGCTGCTGGACGGCCGTCAGCACATCGTCACGGATCCACCGCGCGATCATGCCCGCCCCACCCTTGTCGTCCATGGCCCGAGAGCCGGCCGGCGGCTGCTGACCGGGCTCGTACTTGCCCGTCAGCACACCCTGCGCGATGGGCGAGAACACCACCTGCCCCATGCCGAGTTCCTCGCAGGTGGGTACTACCTCACCCTCGATGACCCGCCACAGGGCGTTGTACTGGGGCTGGTTGGACACCAGCGGGATACGCAGCTCACGCGCCAGCGAATGGGCGCGCCGGATCTGCTCCGCGGGCCACTCGGAGACGCCGATGTAGTGGGCCTTGCCTGAGTGGACGATGTCGGCGAAGGCCTCCATCGTCTCCTCCAGCGGCGTGGCCACGTCGTACCGGTGCGCCTGGTACAGGTCCACGTAGTCGGTCCGCAGGCGCCGCAGCGACCCGTTGATCGACTCCATGATGTGCTTGCGCGACAGTCCCCGGTCGTTGCGGCCGGGCCCGGTGGGCCAGTAGACCTTGGTGAAGATCTCCAGCCCCTCGCGGCGCTCGCCCTTCAGCGCGTCGCCCAGGACCGATTCGGCCCGCGTCCCGGCGTAGGCATCGGCGGTGTCGAAAGTGGTGATGCCCGTGTCCAGCGCGGCGCGTACGCACGCGGCTGCCGCGTCCGCCTCCACCTGCGAACCATGGGTGAGCCAGTTCCCGTAGGCGATCTCGCTGATGATCAGGCCGCTGCGGCCGAGATGACGGTATTCCATAGAGGCAATCCTTCGTTGGCATGTGCGAGGCTCTCGACATGGCCCTGTGCACACGCACCACGGCCTGCCGACAGGTCGGCACCCGGGCGATCGGTTGCTGCAGGGACACTCGTCAGCTCATCAGATCATTTCGCACCCCTGCGGCAACAGCAGATGACTACTACTGCTGGACGTACTCTGGACAGGATCACCCAACCACATCAGGACCGGAGCGCGCCCCGCCGTCAGTCCTGCACGGCCATCTCGCCGAGCTGGGACCAGTCGTCCTGCTCCAGGACGGTGTTGACGATGCGCGGCGTCTCGACCAGGTGGGGCGGCAGTGTCTGCACGGCGGACTCGAAGTGGCCGGACTGGACATGCGCGGCGCCCGCGTCCCCGTCCCGGAACGCCTCGACCAGCACGTATTCGGTCGGATCGTCGAGGCTGCGCGACCAGTCGAACCACAGACAGCCGGGCTCGTTGCGCGTGGCCTCGGTGAACTCCCGCGTGATCTCGGGCCACCGCTCCGCGTACTCCGGCTTGACCCGGAACTTGGCCGTGATAAAGATCATTCCACGCTCCCTGTTCGCATGTGATC
>NZ_JAYWVC010000168.1:0-17488 GCF_036281785.1 Streptomyces chiangmaiensis
GATATCCTGATACGGGGTGTTTTCTTCGCGTAGAAGATCACACCCCGTCAACGCTCCCGGGCCGCCGACTCGGCTTCCTGGCTTGCCCAGTTGCGGCCCACGACCGGTACGATCGCCGGAAAGCCGCCGTCCCCCGTTGAAGCGCGGCATCATCCGCTACGAAGGTCATCCATGCCCCACAGCCAAACCTCTGCACCACGCGGCCGGGTCCGCCTCGCGCGCGGAGCATCGCCGTGGCTACTCCCGACCGTTGCCACCGCAGCACTCAGCCTCGCCCGCGCGCGCCGCTCCGGCGCCGCCAAGGCCGTGGCCGTACCCGCCACCGCGCTGGCGGCGGGCATGCTGTGGTTCTTCCGCGACCCCGAGCGCGAGATCGCCCGGGGCCGGGTCATCTCGCCCGCCGACGGTGTGGTGCAGAGCATCATGCCGTGGAAGGACGGACGCACCCGCGTCGCGATCTTCATGAGTCCGCTCAATGTCCATGTGAACCGCGCCCCGCTCTCCGGCACGGTCACATCGGTCGAGCACATCCCGGGCGGCTTCGTTCCCGCTTTCAACAAGGAGAGCGAGAACAACGAGCGCGTAGTCTGGCATTTCGACACCGAACTCGGCGACATCGAGATGATCCAGATCGCCGGCGCGGTGGCCCGCCGCATCGTCCCCTACATCCCGCAGGGTACGAAGGTCGAGCAGGGCGAACGCATCGGGCTGATCCGCTTCGGCTCGCGTGTCGACCTCTATCTGCCCGAGGGCGTGGAGGTCGCGGTCGAGGTCGGCCAAAAGACCGTGGCTGGGGTGACTCGACTTGACCGTGATTGATCCCGATACCAAGTCCGGCTGGGTGCCGGAGGACGAGGTGGACGACGAGGAGGAGATGCCCCTCTCGCTCCGCCTCTCAATAGCGGACACGCTCACCCTCGGCAACGCCACGTGCGGATTCATGGCGGTCTACTTCACCACCACCGGCATCCTGATCCCGCACCTGACGGGCAACGACGGGTCGGCGGGCATGGCCCGGCACAGCGCGGCCACGGCCGTGATCCTCATGCTCTGCGCGGCGGTCTTCGACCTGTTCGACGGCCTGGTCGCGCGGAAGCTGCGCTCCTCCCCCATGGGCGCGGAGCTGGACAACCTCTCCGACCTGATCAGCTTCGGCCTGGCGCCGGCGTACTTCGTCCTGGTCTACGGCATGGTGGCGGACGACGCGCACCAGAGAGTGGCCGCGGTCGGAGCGATCGTGGTGCTGCTGGCGGTCGTCCTCCGCCTCGCGCGCTTCTCGTGCGTGACGCCGACGAACGGCATGTTCCAGGGCATGCCCTCACCGTTCGGCGCGCTCACGGTGGTCTCGATCGTCCTGCTGGAGCTGCCGTTCGTCGCCACGCTGCTGGCAATCCTGGGCACGGCGTGGCTGATGGTGAGCCGCGTCGAGTACCCGAAGCCGCGGGGCCGCCTGGCGGCGGCCATGCTGTCCTGGATCGTCCTGTCGATGGGCCTCCTGGCGGCCTGGGCCCTCGACGCCCCCAGCGGCCAGCTCCTCCTCCAGACGGGCTGCGCCCTGCAGCTGGTCATGGGGGCCGTGATCCCGCTCTTCGCCACGGCGCGCCGGGTGAACAACTTCCGCGACAACCGCCGAGAGGCGCGCGCCGCACAGCTGCCGTAAGCACCGCGCTCGCCGAGGGCCCCGGACCGGATCGGTCCGGGGCCCTTTGCTTGTGCGGGGGGGCCGGAGCGCGGTCCCCGCGAGGTGCAGGGGCGGAGCGCCGGCCGGATCAAGGGTCCCCGGTCGCGTCAAGAGGGCGTGAGCCTGGGGAGGGGGCGGTCAGGAGCCGCGGGTGCGAGAGGACGACCGGTCTCAGGCCAGGAAATCCCGCGCGATGTTCTCCGCCACCCGCTCCAGGATCGGCCCCGCGTCCGCGATGCACTTCGCGACGTCCGGCTCGACCTCCGTCAGCGGGTACGCCCTGCGGATCCCCGCGCGGCCCAGTGTCTCGGGCGGCAGCGCCAGGCGTCCGCAGACCGCGATGACCTCCTTTCCGGCCGCCCTCGCCGCCGCGGCGACCCCCGCCGGGGCCTTGCCGTGCAGCGTCTGCCGGTCCAGCGACCCCTCACCCGTGATCACCAGCGAGGCCCGCTCCAGCGCGGGAGCGAAGCCCAGGACGTCCAGCATGACCTCGATGCCGGGCCGGAAGCGGGCGCCCAGGACGAGCGCGCCGTACCCGATACCGCCCGCGGCGCCCGCGCCCGGCGAGGCGGCGTACTCCGCCGCCCGCGTCCCGAACGTCTCCTCCAGCACCTTCGCGTAGTGCGCGAGCGCGGCATCCAGCCCCGCCACGTCGTCCGGCGAGGCACCCTTCTGCGGCCCGTACACCGCCGGTGCGCCCTTCGGTCCGGTCAGCGGGTTGTCGACGTCGCTCGCGAGTACCAGGTCCACCGAGGACAGCCTCGGGTCCAGGCCCGAGAGATCGGCACGGGCGAGCTCGGCAAGGCCTCCGCCGCCCGGAGGCACCGGCTCCCCCTCCGCGTCGAGCAACCGCGCCCCGAGCGCGGACAGCATCCCCGCGCCCCCGTCCGTCGTAGCGCTCCCGCCGACCCCGAACACGATCGTCCGCGCCCCGGCGTCCAGCGCGGCCCGCAGCAGCTCCCCCGAGCCGTACGTGGACGCCGTCAGCGGCGCAAGGACGCCGGCCGGCAGCCGCTGCAGCCCGCTCGCCTCCGCCATCTCCACGACCGCGGTGTCGCCCCGCACCGCGAACGCGGCCGTCACCTCGTGCCCCAGGGGGCCCGCGACCCGCACCGCACGCCGTTCGAACCCGGCCGCGACGGCCGCGTCCACGGTCCCGTCGCCGCCGTCGGCTACGGGCAGCGACTCGACGTCGAGGCCCGGCACGACCCTGCGCAGCCCCGTCGTCACCCGCTCCGCGACCTGCACCGCCGTCAGCGACCCCTTGAACTTGTCCGCGGCGACGAGAACCCGCTGTGCCACCCGAAGGTCGTTCCCTGCTGCGTCTGCCACCTGCATTCCCCTTGTTCTCCAGGCCTTGCGCACGGCAAGGCGGTCGCGCCGCTGCGACCATAACCAAGGGACGCATCCGCCGTCATGCGCTGTCCGGCCCCCGGAAGGCCGCGCAACCCTGCCCGGAATCGGGTACATCTTCAGCCATGACCCCTGTGGGCATCGAGCTCGCCGCACCCTCGGGGGCCGGCTCGGCCGGATCGCGCGCACCTACTCGCCCTCGTCGGCCGGGGGCACCGGGAACAGGGCGGGCCGGCCGGCGATCATGCCCGTCTCACGGGCCGTGGCGACGACGCGGTAGCGCAGATCGCCGGGGCCGTCGATCGGTGCCCCCGCTGTTCGCCACGGACCGCCGGGTGAACAACTTCCGCGACAACGGGCGTGAGGCCCGCGCGGTGCAGCTGTCGTAGACCGTCGTCGTGGTGACGCACCCGGGGCCCGAAGCGATCCGGTCCGGGCCTCCGGTCGTGTCGGGCTCCCGCGCGCGTTTCCCGGCCTCCTCAGGCCTTCGGTGTGTACGCCTCGGCTTCCTTCGAGACGGCTGCCTCCTGTACGACCTTCATGCCGCCGGTCGCGTTCTTGTCCGGCTGGAGGATCACGCTCTCCCGGGAGGACGGGGCGGCGGGGTCGCTGAAGTTCTGGACGGTGCCGAAGCCGATGTCGAAGGAGTCGATCGTCAGCAGGGCCTTGTCGACCCCTTCCCGGGTGAGGTCCTTGCTCGCGCAGGCCTTCTTCAGGGCCTCGCCGAAGGCCGACGCGGCGGTCCAGCCGGCGACGATGCCGTTGTCGAGGGAGTCCTCGGGATAGGCAGCCTTGTAGTCGGCGACGAGCTTCTTCGCCTCCGGGGTGTCCGCGCCGATCGGCAGCGAGGGCGAGGCCACATAGTAGTTCTTCATCAGGGCCGGACCCGCCTGGGTGGCCAGCAGCTGGGGGGCGAAGGCCGAGTTGTTGCCGATGACCGGCACGCCGAAGCCGCCGGCCGCCGCGACGCCGACCAGCGAGGCGGCCTGGCGCGGGCCGGCGCTGATGACGATCGCCTTGACACCGGCCTGCTTGAGGGCGGCGACCTGGGCCGTCATGTCGTTGTCGGTCGGTTTGATCTTCTGCTCGACGACCGTGAGCCCCGCCTCCTTCGCGATGTGCTTCGAGCCGACGAGGGCGCTCTCGCCGTAGTCGCCCTCGAAGTAGACGTGGCCGATCTTGTCTCCCTTCTTCAGCCCCTTCGCCTTGATCAGGAAGTCGACGGCATTGATCGTCTCGATGTCGTAGGTGGATCCGATGACGCGGATGTACGGACTGCCCAGGAGCGCCGACGACCAGGCCTGCGGCAGGACGAGGTCCTTGTCCTGGCTGTCGATGCGCTTCTTGACCGCGGCGACGAACGGGGAGCCGATGAACTGGGCGAAGCCCAGTACCTTCGGCTGCAGCTCGGTGTATCCGGCGACGGCCTTCTGCGGGTCGTAGCCGTGGTCGCGGACCGTGAGAGCCACCTTGTAGCCGCAGACACCGCCGGCCGCGTTCAGCTGCTTCACGTACAGCTGCTGGGCCTGGGTGACGCTCTTGCCGAGGGTGGCGTACACGCCGGTCAGGTCGGTGAGCGCGCCCAGAGTGATCGTCTTGCCGGAGATGCCCGCCCCGGTCTTCACACCGCCCGCAGCCTTGTCGCCGTCGCCGTCGTCCTTGGCCTTGGAACTGCATCCGGCCAGCACGAGCAGTGCCGCGAGGGTACCCGCCGCTGCCCTGGCCCCATACGTCCTGTTCATCGTTGCTCCCCTGGATCGGTTCTGACGCGACGCCGGGCGGCCACCCTGACCAGGCCGCCGGGCAGGAACAGCACCACCAGCACGACGGCGGCGCCGTAGAGGTACCGGGCCGCCTCGCCCGGTGCGATCCCGCCCGTGCCGGGGGCGGAGATGAAAGGCAGCGCATCGCTGTAGCGGGTCAGCAGCTGCGGCAGCAGGGAGACGAACACCGCGCCGGCCACCGCGCCGGAGACCGAGCCGAGCCCGCCGATGACGATCATGGCGAGGTAGTCCAGGGACAGCGTGATACCGAAGTAGTCGGGCACCGTCCGCTGGAAGACCAGCGCGAGCAGGACGCCCGCGAGGCCCGCGTACATCGAGGACAGCACGAAGACGGCGGCGCGGTGGCGGGCCACGGGTACGCCGAGCACGCCCGCGGCGATGCGGTGGTCGCGGATCGCGTTCATCGCCCGGCCCGGACGTCCGCGCAGCACCCCGCGGGCGAACAGGGCGCAGGCGAGAAGGGCGACCAGGCCCGCGTACCAGAGCTTCTCGGCCGAGCCGAACGGCACGTCGGCGACGACGAGTTCACGGTCGTCGAAGGTGAGGCCGAACAGGCTCAGCGGCGGGACGTCACGGCCGTTGGCGCCGCCGGTCAAGTCGTATGCGTTGAACATGACGTGCTGGCCGATGAAGACCAGCGCGAGGGTGGCGATGCCCAGGTAGGCACCGCTGAGCCGGCCCGCGATGGGGCTGAACAAGCCGCCCGCGACACCCGCGACGAGCACCGCGAGCACGGCCGCGAGCCAGGTCGGCAGGCCGAGCCCGGTCAGGCCGGCGCCGTCGTCCGCCGCGAACACGCAGTAGCCGTAGGCGCCGACGGCGAGGAAGAAGGCGTGTCCCATGGAGAGCTGGCCGGTCGCGCCGGTGAGGAGGTTGATGCCGATCGCGCCGATCGCGGCGGCCATCGCGAACAGACCGGCCTGGAGCCAGAATCGGTCCAGGTAGAACGGGAAGGCGAGCAGCAGCACGACCCCGACGGCCCAGACGTAGCTACGGGGGTCGGCGAGCCGGGCGGGGCGACGGCCGGGAGGGGCGGGCGCGCCGCGTCTCCCGCCGGGTACCAGGACCCCGGACGGAGGGCGGGGGTCGGAGGGGGCAGGTTCGTCGGACCCGGGCCGCACATGCATGCCCAGCGCTGTCGGCCGCTGCGGCACGGCCGGGTTCTCAGACACGTGCGAGCTCCTTCGTGCCGAACAGCCCCGCGGGGCGGATGAGCAGGATCGCGACCATGACGAGGTAGGGGGCGACATCGCCGAGCCCGCGGCCCAGGAACGTCAGGTCGCTCTGGTAGCCGGTGGCCAGCGACTCGGTGACACCGACCAGCAGGCCGCCCACCAGCGCGCCCGTCGTGGAGTCGAGGCCGCCGAGGATCGCCGCCGGGAACGCCTTGAGCGCGGCCAGCGAGGTGGCTCGTTCCAGGCCAGGCGTCGGGAAGACGGTGAGGAACAGCGCGGCCACGGCGGCCAGGCCCCCCGCCACGGCCCAGGCGCTCAGCGAGACCCGCCCGAGCCGTACCCCCATCAGCGCCGCGGTCTCCGAGCTCTCCGCCGCCGCGCGCATCGCCACCCCCCACGACGTGTACCGGAACGCGAGCAGGAAGGCTCCGATGAGCAGCGCGGCTGCCACGAAAGCGGCGATCCGCGTGTGCGCGAGGGAGACCGGCCCGAGCTTGAGGACGGCGTCGCCCCACGGGTCGCCCAGCGGGATGACGTCCGTGCCGATGCGACGGGTCAGTTCGGTGGTGAGCAGGATGTCGACCCCGATAGTGACGATGGCGAGGACGCTGTGGTCGCTGCCCCGGTAACGCCGCATCACGAGGAACTCCACGGCCGCCCCGACCAGCGCGGCGCCCGCGATCCCGGCGAGCAGCGCGGGCCAGAAGCCGATGTCGTCGTGGAGGATCGCGGTGATGTAGCCGCCGGCGAGCAGCAGCGACGCGTGGGCGAAGTTGACGACCTCGGTGGCCCGGAAGATGACCACGAAGCCGAGCGCGATGAGCGCGTAGACGGACCCCAACGAGAGTCCATTGAGGAGGATTTCAGCGAGGGCGCTCATGATCCGGCTCCCAGGTAGGCACGGACGACGGCCGGATCGTTCTGCACGTCGGCGGGGACGCCGTCCGCGATCCGGCGCCCGAAGTCCAGTACGGTCACCGCGTCCGCGAGCCGCATCACCACCCCCATGTCGTGTTCCACCAGCACGATCGAGATGCCGAGCCCGTCCCGGACGCCCGCGATCACGGCGGCGGTCCGGCGCCGTTCGTCGGCGGTCATGCCCGCGACCGGCTCGTCGAGAAGCAGCAGACGCGGCTCCATGCACAGGGCGCGGGCGAGCTCGGCGAGTTTCTGCTGCCCGTACGGGAGCGAGCCCGCCGGGCGGCCGAGGCAGTCGGCGATGCCGACGAACTCCGCGATCTCCCATACCCGTTCACGGTGCCGCCGCTCCTCGCAAGCCGCGGAGGGCAGGCCGAGTCCCGCGGCCAGGAAGCCCGTCCGGGTCAGCCGGTACCGGCCGAGCAGCAGACAGTCCTCGACCGAGGCGTGCGGCGGCAGCGCAAGGTTCTGGAAGGTGCGGGCGACGCCGAGGCCGGCGATGCGGTGCGCGGACATCCCGGTCAGCTCGTGCGCGCCGAAGCGGACACTGCCCGCGGCCGCCCGGTAGACCCCGGACAGCACGTTGAAACAGGTGGACTTGCCCGCGCCGTTGGGCCCGATGAGGGCGTGCACGCTGCCGGGACGGACGGTGAAGCCGACACCGTCCAGCGCGGTGAGTCCGGCGAACCGCACGGTCAGGTCGCGCACTTCGAGGGGGTCGTCGCCCGCTGCGAGGACGTTCACACGCCACCTCCCTGCCACCGGGTCAGCGTCCGCCCGGCGCCACCCGCCTGTTCGGCGTCCGCGACCGCGTCCTCGTCGACCACGCCCAGGTAACGCCTGCGCACCTCGTCGGATGCGGCCAGTTCCTCGGCCGGGCCGGACAGCGTGACCTCGCCGACCTCGAGGACGTACGCGCGCGTGGCGAGCCGCAGGGCGAGGGCGGCGTTCTGCTCGACGAGCAGCACCGAGGTGCCCTGGGCGTTGATCTCCCGTACGGTGTCGGCGATCCGCTGGGCCATGAGGGGGGCGAGGCCGAGGGACGGCTCGTCGAGGAGCAGCACCTTCGGGCCCGCCATCAGGGCGCGGGCGACGGCGAGCATCTGCTGTTCGCCGCCGGAGAGCAGGCCGGCCCGCTGCCCGGCGCGCTCGGCGAGCACGGGGAACAGCTCGTGGACGCGCTCCAGGGCTGCGGCCCGGCCCGACCGGGTGCCGCCGAGGGCGCCGGCGCGCAGGTTGTCGGCGACCGTCATCCGCGCGAACACCCTTCGCCCCTCGGGTACTTGGGACACTCCCGCGGCAACCACCCGGTCCGGCGGCAGCCCGTCGAGGCGGCGGTCGCCGAGGCGCACGCCACCCTCGGTCACCGCGCCGCCGTGAAAGGACAGCGTCCGGCTGATCGCCCTGAGCAGCGTGGACTTGCCCGCGCCGTTGCCGCCGAGCACCGTCACCACCGCCCCCTGGGGCACCTCCAGGGACACCCGGCGCAGTGCCCGCACGGGTCCGTATCCGACTGACAGGTCGTGAACGACCAGCCCGGATCCGCCCATGAACGACCCCCTGTTCCGACTCGGTGTGGCGCTCACCCCAGCACCGACGGTGGCGCCCGTCCACGGCCCGCGGCGGAATCGCTGCGGGTGCCCAGCGGGCCGGGCCGGGCGTTGTGCGCGTGCACAAGGCCGCGTGTCAGGGGCCTGTGCGGGACCCCGCCGCGATGGCATCCTCCGGCCATGGGAGCGCGAAGGCCGCGGACCGGTCATGACTGGAAGCTGCTCGCGGAGTCCTGCAAGGCTCTGCTGGAACGGCTGCCGCTGCTCGTCGACGAGCATCTGCGACAGCTCACCGAGTACTCCTCCGTCTACGGGCAGGTGCTCCCGCAGGACCAGCAGTGGCGGGAGGCCGAGGAGGCGATGCGGATCGGCATCGAGACGCTCTACGCTCCTCGGAACTCGCCGCGCCGCGATCTGGAGCACGCCGAGGACACGGGCCGGCGCCGGGCCCGGCAGGGGCTGCCGCTGGACCTGCTCGTGCACGCCTACCGGAACGCCGGCTACCTGGTGTGGGACGCGCTCGTCGACGGGGCTGCGGGCCGGGAGCCCGAGCGGCTCGCGGCGCTGATGCGCTCGACGACGATGGTGTGGTCGGCGGTGGACGCGCAGACCCAGGCGGCGTCCGAGGCCTACCGGGCCACCGAGGCGGAACTGCGACGGCGCACCGACGAGCAGTTGCAGGCGTTGCTCGACGCGCTGCTGGAGGGGCAGGCCACCCCCGGGCTGGCGGCGCGCGCGGCCGCGGGTCTCGATCTGCCGGAGCACGGGCCGTACGCGGTGGTGGTGCTGCGGGCCGAGCGGCGGGAGTCGGCCGACCGGCCGGTGCGCGGGGCCGGGTTCCGGTTCATCTGGCGGATGCGCGCCGACGGCGAGGTGGGGGTCGTGGCGCTCACGCCCGATCAGGACCTGGACGGCGTCGCGCGCGTACTCGACGGCTGGTGCTCGGGTCCGGGTGGCATCAGCCCGGTCGTGCCCGGGCTCGCCGACCTGGGGCGGGCGCGTCGGCTGGCCGAGCTGGCGCTGCGCACCTGCCCGCCGGACGCGACCGCGGTCGTGCGGTTGGACCAGCGGATGCCGACCGCGCTGGTGGTGAGCCAGCCGGAGCTCGCCGACCGGCTGGTGGCAGACGTGTTCGGCGCGCTCCTCGAGCTGGAGCCCGCCGATCGGGCCGTGCTCCTGGAGACCCTCGACGTGTGGCTGGCCTGCGAGGGCTCCGCGGGCCGGGCCGCGAGCCGGCTGTACTGCCACCGCAACACGGTCTTCAACCGGCTGCGGCGGCTGGAACAGCTCACCTCCCGCTCCCTGGCCCGCCCCCGCGACCTCATCGAGATGACTCTGGCCCTGGACGCATACCGCTTGTCCGGGGCACGCAGATGACCGGGGTCTCGTACGTGGACGCCGTGAGCGGCGCGAAGACGCCCGCGGGCAGCCCGCTGCACCCCGCGGGGCCCGAGGGCGGCACATCGCGGCCGGAATCGGGTAGACCGGAGCTATGACCCCTGTGGGCACTGAGCCAGAGCTCGCGGACCGCATTCTCGGGGGCTGGCTCGGCCGGATCGCGGGCAACATGCTCGGCAAGCCGGTCGAGCAGGGCGACCTGTGGACGCGGGAGCGCATCGACCGCTATCTGCGGCAGGCCTCGGCCCTGCCGCTGACCGACTACCTGCCGGAGCCGGCCACCGAGACCGACGGCTTCGAGCTGCGGCCCGAGTGGCGCCAGTGCGTACGCGGCCGCATCCACGGCAGCTGCCGCGACGACGACGTCGACTACGCGATCCTCGGCCTGGACCTGCTCGAGACGCACGGCTTCGGCTTCAGCACCGAGCAGGTCGGCGATCTGTGGCTGCTGCGGCTGCCGTATCTGCAGACGTTCACGGCCGAACGGGTGGCGTACCGCAACCTCACCAACGGCCTGAAGCCACCGCTCACGGCCACGTACGACAACCCCTACCAGGAGTGGATCGGGGCCCTGATCCGCGCCGACGTCTACGGCTGGACCTGTCCGGGCCTGCCCCGCCACGCCGCCGCACTGGCCCGCCGGGACGCGGTCCTTTCCCACACCGGCAACGGGGTGTACGGCGCGATGTGGGCGGCCGCACTGATCTCGGCGGCGTTCACCGCGCCCACGGTCCGGCACGCTCTCGACACGGCTCTGACGGTGATCCCGGCGAGCAGCCGCTTCGCGCGCACTGTACGACGGGTGATCTCGCTGCACGAGACCAGGCTGAGCTGGGAGGAGACGCTCGACACGGCCTCCGGGGAGACGGCGGGGCTGGGCTGGATCCACGCCGTCCCCAACGTCGCGGTGCTCACCGCGGGGCTCCTGTACGGCGACGGCGACTTCACCCGCACGATCGCGCTGACCGTCCGCGGCGGCCTGGACACCGACTCCAACGGCGCGACCGCGGGCTCGGTCGCCGGCGTCCTCACAGGTGCGCACGCCATCCCCGCACAGTGGAAGGACCCCTTGGAGGACACGGTCCGCAGCGCCGTCTTCGGCTTCGACTGCGTCAGCATCGGCGAACTGGCGGACCGGACGCTGCGTCTCGCGCACACCGAGACCCGGTGATCCGCGGGCGGATCACCCGACGCCGTCCCCAGTACCGGATGGTTACTCTTCCTGAGTGACCACACCGGACTTCGCCACATACATCGCGTCCCTGCCGCGCGTCCTCGCCGGCGCGGCCGCGCTCTTCCGTGACGTCGAGGGGCGCGTGCTGCTCGTCGAGCCCAACTACCGTGACGGGTGGGCGCTGCCCGGCGGGACGATCGAGTCGGACACCGGCGAGACGCCACGGCAGGGCGCCCGGCGGGAGACCGCGGAGGAGATCGGGCTCGACGTCGAACTCGGGCGGCTGCTCGCGGTGGACTGGGTGAACGGGACGGTGCGGCCCCCGTTGGTGGCGTATCTGTACGACGGCGGGGTCCTCGCCGAGAAGGACCTCGAGGCGATCCGTCTGCAGGAGGAGGAGCTGCTGTCCTGGCAACTGGTGCCACGCGAGAAGCTCTCGTCCTTTCTGCCGGGCGCGCTGGGCCGCCGTGTCCTCGCCGCCCTCGACGTGCTGGCGGAGGGCACAAGCACGGCGGAACTGGAGAACGGCCACCGCGTCGGCTGACGGGCCGATCCAGGCATCCCGTACATCCGCTCTCCCTCCGGACGGGGACGACGCCCGGCTGTCACCGCCGGCCGGGCGCCGCCGCGCATGCAAGGCCGAGCAATGCGGGCGCACGCGGCGACGAGCAGGGCGCCGACCGGGAATCACCCGCCCAACACGGAGCGATGCCCGGCGGTGTTGAACGTCCATGATCACACTCAGCGGTTCGCCCGGCGCAGGGGGACGTTTTCGGCTCCCCCTGGCCACGTCACCGCCGTCGCACTCGCTTCGGCGGGGTCCGCATGACTGGACAGCACGCCAAAACTCCAAAACGCCCATAGGGTATGTAAGCGAATAATTCCGAGATAGCGGTTTAACCGAATCACGGTTTCCGCCTGCAGGAGGGGCTCGAGTCGTAGCCGACCCGCCCGGAGGAGGACGCGATGAGGGACGTGGCGAGCGAACAGGGCATCGACGACCGTCCCGCGGTCAACGAGCGGGTCGTGACACTTGACGTGAACGGCCGGTCGTACACCCTGCGCCTGGACACCCGGATCACGCTGCTGGACGCCCTGCGGGACCGGCTGGGCATGGTGGGTACGAAGAAGGGCTGCGACCAGGGCGCCTGCGGTGCCTGCACGGTCCATCTCGACGGCAGGAGGGTGCTGTCCTGCCTGACCCTGGCGGCCCAGGCCGAGGGCCGGGAGATCACCACCATCGAGGGGCTCGCCGGCACCGACGGGCCCCACCCGGTGCAGCGGGCGTTCATCGAGCACGACGGCTTCCAATGCGGCTTCTGCACCCCGGGCCAGATCATGTCCGCGGTGGCGCTGATGTCCGAGGGCCGCGCCGGCTCGGACGACGAGATCCGGGAGTTCATGAGCGGCAACGTCTGCCGCTGCGGCGCCTATCCCAACATCGTGGCCGCGATACGCGAGGCGGCGTCCGGGGGAGGTTACGATGCGCACCTTTGACTACGTGCGGGCCACCGACACACAGGAAGCGGTGCAGCTCCTGGCCGACGACCCGGCGGCCTCCTGTCTCGCCGGAGGCACGACGCAGCTGGACCTGATGAAGGACGGGATCCTGGAGCCGCCGCGGCTGATCGACATCACCCGGCTCCCGCTGCACGGCATCGAGCGGCGCGGCGAGTCCCTCCACGTGGGAGCGCTGGCCACCATGGAGGAACTGGCCGCCGACTCGACCGTCGCCGAGCGGCTGCCCCTGGTACGCGAATCCCTTCTGCTCGGGGCCTCGGTGCAGCTGCGGAACATGGCCACCATCGGGGGCAATCTGCTGCAGCGCACCCGCTGCCGCTACTTCCGCGACCCCGGCGTCGTCGAGTGCAACAAGCGCTCCCCCGGCTCGGGTTGCGCGGCGGTGTTGGGCGCGGCGCGCATGCACGCCGTGCTCGGCGTGGACAAGCGGTGCATCGCGCTGCACGCCTCCGACCTCGCCGTCGCCCTGGTGTCCCTGGACGCGGTCGTGCACATCCAGGGGCCGACGCACCGCCGCACCGTGCCGCTGACGGAGTTCTACATCACCGCCGACGAGAGTCCCGAGCGCGAAAACGTCCTGGACCACGCCGAGCTGATCACCGAGGTGGAAATCCCGCTGCCACCGCCGAGCGCCCGGTCGGGCTACCTCAAGGTCCGCGACCGGTTGTCGTACGAGTTCGCCCTCACCTCGGCCGCGGTACTCCTCGTGATCGACGACGACACGATCCGCCAGGCCCGGGTGGGGCTCGGCGGCGTGGGGTCGAAGCCGTGGCGAGCCTACGAGGCCGAGCACGTGCTGACCGGCGCGCCGGCCACGACGGCCATGTTCCTGGAGGCGGCCGAGGCGACCATGCACGACGCCTGGACCGTGCCGGGCACGGAGTTCAAGGTGCCGCTCGCCCGGCGCACCCTGGTACGCGAGCTGCAGACAGTGTCAGGAGTGACCGCATGAGCACCGTCGAGAGCAGACCGCTGATCGGCGCGGGCGTCAGCCGAGTCGACGGCCCGCGCAAGGTCACCGGCGCCGCGCCGTACCCGATGGACTTCAGCGTCCCCGGCCAGGCCTACGGCGCCCTGGTGCAGAGCACCGTCGCCGCCGGCAGGATCGTCCGCATGCACACCGAGGCGGCCGAACGAGCCCCCGGCGTGGTCACGGTGCTCACCCACGAGAACGCCCCCGAGGTCGGGACGGGCCCGACGACGGTGCTCGGCGCCTCGCCCCCCACCCCGTTGCGCAACGACCGGATCATCCACCACGGGCAGCACATCGCCTTCGTGGTGGCCGAGACCCCGGAGCAGGCCACCGCCGCCGCGCGTCTGGTGCGGGCGGACTACGAGGCCGCGGAGCCACTGCTGGACCTGCAGGACCCGCGGGCCGAGCAACTGATCGACCCGTGGGGGATGGACCATACGCGCGGCGACACCGCGGCGGCGCTGGAGTCCGCCGAGGTGACCCTGCGGGCCACGTACACCACCGCGGACAACACCAACAACCCGCTCGGGCTGTTCGCCACCCTGGCCGTGTGGGAAGGCGACACCCTCACCGTCCACGACACCAGTCAGTGGCCCTCCATGGTGCGCACCACCCTCTCCATGGTCTTCGGCATTCCGGAGAGTTCCGTGCGCGTCCTGGTGCCGTACGTCGGCGGGGGATTCGGTGCCGGTCTGCGCGTGTGGCCGCACGTGATCCTCACCGCCATGGCCGCCCGGACCGTCAACCGTCCGGTCAAGCTGGTGCTGACCCGCCCTCAGATGTTCACCTCCGTCGGGCACCGCCCCAGCGGCGTGCAGTGGCTGAGCGTCGGCGCCACGCGCGAAGGCGAACTGGTCGCCCTCGAGCACCGCAGCCTCAGCTCGCTGAGCATGGAGGACCACGACTTCGAGCCCTTCTCCTCCGGAACCGCCTTCGCCTACCGGTGCCCCAACGTCACCGCCCGGGACCGGCAGGCCAGACTCAACATCGCCGTCCCGACGTCGATGCGCGCACCGGCTGAGGCGCAGGGCAACTTCGCTCTGGAGTCCGCGCTCGACGAACTGTCCTACACCCTGGGCATCGACCCGCTGGAGCTGCGGCTGCGCAACCACACCGCCGTCGACCCGCGCAACGGGCTGCCCTGGTCCGGTAAGGCGCTCCTGGCGTGCTACGAGATCGGCGGGCGGCACTTCGGCTGGGCCGACCGGAACCCGGAACCGCGGTCCATGCGCGACGGGAACTGGCTCATCGGCTACGGCATGGCGAGCGCGATATTCCCGTACTTCGCGCAGCCGTGCATGGCCGAGGCCACCGTCAACCGCGACGGCAGCGCCTTCGTGCGGAGCGCGGCGACCGACATCGGCACCGGCACTTACACGGTGATGGCCCAGCTGTCCGCCGAGGAACTGGCACTACCCCTGGACAAGGTCCGCTTCGACCTCGGCGACTCCGACATGCCCGACTCGGGGATGGCGGGCGGCTCCGGTCTGACCGGAGGGCTCGGCAACGCGGTGCACGACGCCTGCCGGCGGCTGGTGCGCTCCTTCGCGGGACTCGCGCGCGAGGACGCCGACTCGCCCCTGAGGGGGGTGGACCCGGACGACGTGGAGTGCGGTGACGGCCGGGTCCACCTGGTGGGCCGGCCGGAGTGCGGGGAGTCGTACGTCGACATCCTCGCCCGGCACGGGCTGCCGCAGCTCACGGCGACCGGGAGCAGCACGCCTCCGGACCCCGAGGAGCTGGGCATGTCCCTCGCCGGGGCCTACGGCGCGAAGTTCGTGGAGGTCCGCGTCGACGCCGACCTCGGGCTCGTCCGGGTCGCCCGGGTGGTGTCCGCGATCGACGGCGGGCGCATCCTCAACGAGAAGACGGCCAGGAGCCAGATCATCGGCGGCACGGTCGGCGGGATCGGCATGGCCCTGCTCGAGGACACCGTCACCGACCCGCGCACCGGACGCATCGCCAACGGCACCTTCGCCGACTACCTCGTCGCCGTGAACGCCGACGTCCCAGAGCTGGACGTGGTCTTCGTGGGCGAGCCCGATCGCGGCACCGCCACCGGCACCAAGGGCGTCGGCGAGATCGGCCTGGTCGGCGTCGCACCCGCGATCGCCAACGCCGTGTACCACGCCACCGGAAAGCGCGTCCGCGAGCTGCCGATCACCCTGGACGCCCTCCTTTGAGCCGCCGCCGGCTGCCGATCCGGGGGTGTCGTACCGGCGGGTCTCGTCGGCCTTGTCGGCCACGGTCACGCCGACCGTGAATTCGGCTGCCCCGCCGTCTTGTACGAGTCTTCTGCCGGCCGGATCAGCCCGGATCCGGAGGTGGGGCACGCGACGACAGTCGGCGCTTCAGCGCCGGGTCGAGCGCGATTGCTGCTCCATGGCCTCCGGCGCCGGCACAGCCCCCGGTGGGCCAGGACGCCCCCCAGCTCGGTTGCAACGCGTGCCGGTATGGACCGTACGACCCAGCCCGCACAGCGGCCGCGACTGCCCTGCAGGGGCAGGAGCCTTGGCCTGCACGAACACACCAAAGATAAATGTGCCGATTCTCAACGATCATCATTTTCCCAGGCTTCTTCGGATTGGGGGCGAGTCGCTCAAAATTCATGTGCGGGCCGCCACCACCAGTGATATCCGATTCGCCCATTCTTGCAACACGTGTACCGTCCCTGAAACGTACCGCCCGCTACCCGGCACAGGCTCCTTATATCCAGAACCAAGTCACTTCTCTGCCGAATCGAGCGCATCGTTCGTCGATATGCACGTCCACCGGGTGGCCATCGCCATCGCACTTACGCAACGAGGTCCACGGACAATTTGCATTGTGAACGAGTACCGGTGTATCGCCCGCCAGCACATAGTACGTGTGCTGGGCGAGTCCCTTTCATCAGCGCTTTCGCAGGTCAGCGCCCTTCGGTGAGTCCGCCGAAGTTCGCTGGCGTACGCCGTTGACGGGTCCGGTTGCCGTCAGCGTTGCCGTCAGACGGCAGTGGCGGGGTCAGTGGTCGATCTGGACGACGCGGACGGTGCCGAGTGCGCTGGTGATGAGGAGGACGGCCATGACGTCGGGGAGGACAAGGAGGCGCATGACGCCGTCGTCCTCGCCGAAGGGGGTGGTGGAGGCGTAGGGGTCGGTGCAGGCATTGGCGAGGGCCAGGGCGAGCCGCTCGCGTACGTCATCGGGGAGGGCGTCGAAGGCTGCTTCGATGACGACGTCCATGCGGAGCTTCCAGCTCACGCAGCCCCCTTGTGGCGGGCCTGCTCAGCGATGGCGAGGATCTTGTCGGTGACGTCCCGGTCGCCTGGCACCTCGCGGCCATCCAGCTCGATGGCCTGGATCTTGCGGACACGTTCCACCGCGGCAGCGAGCATCTCCGCGCGGACCTGCCAGCGAGCCGCCACGTGGCTGAGTTCGTGGACGGGGGCACTGTTGATCTCGGAGATGAACTGCCG
The DNA here is from genome assembly GCF_036281785.1 of Streptomyces chiangmaiensis. Classification (NCBI taxonomy): domain Bacteria; kingdom Bacillati; phylum Actinomycetota; class Actinomycetes; order Kitasatosporales; family Streptomycetaceae; genus Streptomyces; species Streptomyces chiangmaiensis. The sequence goes on from NZ_JAYWVC010000168.1 coordinate 16,983, forward strand.
ACGGAGGTCTGTGCTGCCGAGTGCCTCGCTGATGGTGCTGACGGTCCACGGTTCGTGTGTGCTCACGGCGTCCGTCCCCTTCTGGCTACTGACGTCCTCCCGGCCCCTGCCGGGATGCTGCGATGCCAGCGTAGCCGCCGTGCGGTCACCCGTGCGGGCCTTGCGTCAACCTGCTCGGAAGCCACCCGTCCGGGTGGCTTCGGCCCATGTTGTTGCCGTCGCTACTGCCGTCAAGGGTCTTGACCAATCAGGCAGGCCGGGCGCCTCACGGCGGCTCGGCGGTCGGCCGCCGGGTAGGCCCTCGGCAAGCGTGCAGCGGGGCTCGGCCAGTCTGACAGCGCGGGAGCCGGCCGGGAGCTTTGCTCCCCGCCGGAGGCGACGCCGGCCACCGCCCTCGGTGCGCCTGGCGACAGACGTGAGGGTCGGCGCCCTGGCCGGCCCTGTGCCTGCGATCCGGCCGTAGGACGGTCGTAGGCGACAACTTGCTGCGCGACGCGTAAGGACTC